>CAYRBI010000026.1:0-50393 GCA_964422415.1 uncultured bacterium
CCGATGAGCAGAACGCCCTTCATAAATCCGCTGACATCCTGCGGGAGGCCATCGAGCAACTTGAGTTGAACATCACAACATGAGGTGAAACATTTCCACGCTAGATTATTTCTAAAAATAATTGGCACGGTTTTACCAGCTTTTAGGGATGGTGCTCACAAGACGCCTACGATTATCCAGAGTTGTATTCGCTTTCATTGAGGGAATTACATAAAGCCAAGCAGGATGACAAGGCGCACCAGCATCCCTACCGAGGCTAAGGCCCAGACTCCCGCGACGGCCCATCCCCAGCGGGTTTTGATGGATTCAGCCAGAGTGCAGGCGATTCCAGCCATCGTCATGATCCAACCAACAGGATAAGGCGCCAGCAAGAGTCCCCACCACATCGAACTCAGAAGAGGAGCATTGCCTCCAAAACCGCCCAGTGCACTCATTGTGAGCAGGAGGACAAAAGCCGCTGCAATCAGAACAAAGCCCCAATAGGCAAGCTTCCGCATGCGGGTCTGAGCGAGATACGCGCCGAGTGCAACCATCCCGCTACCGGGAAATATGACGAACGCTCCCTCAAGGGGGTCGAGGGCTCCCATCAACGTAGCGAGAGAGCCCACGATGACCAAGATCCATGCCCATACCATTCGATTGCACATGTGTATCACCTCTCAGTCTCATCCATGTTGACACAGTGGACCCGGAGAAGTTATCCATTAATGTCCCTGAGACTACCACAACGTAAAGTGTCTCATAATGGGAGGTGACCATGGACCGAAGACAATTTCTACAGAAAACCGCCCTTGGTGCGATGGGACTGGAACTTGCCCGGACACATTCTCTCCAAGCTGCGTCCAATCCACCACGTCCCAATTTTCTGGTAATCCTGACTGACGACCAGACCTACAGGGCCATCGGCTATACCAATCCCGTTGTGCAGACACCCAACCTGAACCGGTTGGCCGGCGAAGGTATCATCTTTGAAAACACTTATGTGGCCTCCCCCATCTGTGTGGCCAGCCGTGCTAGCCTGATGACAGGTGTCTTCCCTCAGCAGCATGGATCCGTAGGCTTAGACGCTGACGGATTCGATAAATCGGTAATCCAAGAGCATCGTTTTCAAACGCTGGCGCAAGTCCTGAACACCAACGGATATCTGACCGGATTTACGGGAAAGTCCCACCTGGGACCGCCTCGGGAATACGGCTTCGCTGTGGGAGAAGAACTTCATGATCCCAATGATCGTGGTTCCTTCGATTGGGCTTCATCATTCCTGAGAGAACGAGCCAGTGACAGGAAGCCGTTTCTATTATGGCTGGCAACCCGGGAACCACACCTACCCCTCCTGCCTGGCGAGGAGTGGCTGGCGCTCTATCGTGATACCCATTTGCAGGTGGATCCCAATTTCCAGGAATCACCTCCCGAGGGGAGCCTCTTCAACCAAGGCCTTCCTGGCCAGCGGTATTACCGCGACTCGGAGGCCATCAAGAACTACAAGGGATTACGAGCAGGCCCACCCCGTTCACGTGAGCAGATCCAGGATTTCGCCCGTGCATATTATGCAACCATCAGTCATCTCGACTCTCAGGTTGGGAGGCTGGCCGAGATAATGAAAGAGAGTGGCTTGGATGAGAACACAGTCCTCATTTTCCTCTCTGACAACGGTTACCACTTGGGTAACCATGGGCTGGGAAACAAGATCACGATGCACGAGGAATCAGTGCATGTCCCGCTGTTCATCCGGTGGCCGGGACTCCCGGTAAAGGGGATTCGCTGCAAAGAGTTGACATCCAATCTTGACCTCTACTGCACATTGATGGAGCTCGCGGGCATTACTCGGCCAGACTGGCTGGAGGGCCAATCGCTTGTTCCTCTATTCTCCCATCCAAACAGCGCCATCCGGGAATATGTTTGCAGCGAATGCGTGGGGGTTGGTGGTTCGCTTGGGATGGGGCATCGGATGGTACGATCCAAGCAGTGGAAATATGTTCTGACCGATGTATGTGAAGAAGCCCTTTTCGATGAGGAGAAAGATCTCTATGAGATGATAAACCTTGCCGCCCTCCCTGAACACCGGGAGGTACTCAATCATCTGCGGACAGTCCTGCGTGGCTGGATGAATCATATTGGTGACCGGCATGAACCACCTCCCGCCACCTGAAAAGGTTTGTGGTTTCCATGAGTTCCTCTTGTCGAAGCACCGGCCAAATGGCCCTGGACGTTTTGTTTATATTCCCGCCTGAGCCTTCAGCTGGCAAAGGCCATCGAACCAAAGCATCTGATCCCGGCTGTGGAAACCACTTCCAGAGAAGTCTTGGCCGAGAATTGCATCTTCTTTCTACCAGATGTTCACCGCCATATACGAGCGGTTCTCTCTGATCGGTGTATCGATTGAATGTCGCCGGCTCATCGAGGAAACCGGCAAGGTCAGGGTCTTGGCCCTGAGCGCGGATGACCACCTCACCAAGCCCTTTGGGATCGGGGAGTTTTTGGCACGGTTCCGTGTGGCGCTCCGTTCATCCTCCAGGATTCAGGGTGTGGAGGGTCCCGCCGGGACTTCCCCCCAGTTTGGAGAAGTGGAGATCAATCTGTTATCCCACCAGGTGGCCGTACGCGGTTTTGAAGTAGATCTCACAACGCACGAATTCAAGATCCTGCGTACCCCTGTCCAAAATGCTGGCAAGGTGCCGGATAGCGTTTGAACACCGAGTAAAATCCCGCGGGATATGACGCAACACGTATAGGCGACATTCCACCCCACCCTCTTTATTTTCCTTGTTGCCTCCCCATCTTCTGACGAATTCTTGGCGCCAGATACTTCGCCTCTATGTCCCCAATGATGTGGTACCCCGCGGAGTTCGGATGTTTATCAGCAAACCAGCCGGGAACATCACGGAGATGAACATCCAGACGATTATCCATCACAACAATCTCTGTTTCCTTGTAAGGTTCCGGGAGCAATGAATGGAACTTTGCTGGAATCTTGTTAAGAGGAATGCGGTGATAAGTCAGGCAGGTGTTGCCTGCGGCAATCTCTTTCTTCATCCCCTCATAGATGTCCAGCACCGTTACACCGGCTTCATTGGCAGCTTTCTTAATGAGAGGAATCACCTCAGCGCTCTTCTGCTCATCAAAATAGCAACAAATGGTTTCGAAGATGATCTCGGCGGTGGCATTGTCTTTTCTGATTCGTTCGACAAGTTGAATCAGATCTTCCGGAAACTTTTCACTAAATCCTTCGCGTTTCCCATAATCGTTCAAGCCATAACGGATCATGATGTAATCAGCGCTCCTGATCTCTGGAAGGAGGTCGTCATACCGCTTCTCCAGGAGGGACTGTACATATTCTCCACTCAGTCCGGCATTAACCACACACACCGGTGGAAGATCACCCTCCGCATCAATCAGTTTGCGAACTACATCCTCCAGTTGGTCCGACTCTGGCTCAAACAGATGCGAAGCCCAGCCCTCCACGGTACTGTCGCCCAAAAGGAGAATATGGACTGGGGAGACCTGGGTGGCGCTTTCGGGAATTGGACTTGTAGATTGTGGAAAATTTGCCGCCAGGGATTCATCAGCCATGCAGGTGCAACACAACGCCAACATCAAGACTACTTGCATCAGAATGGTCCGCATGTGTGTATCCTGTCCTTTGTAATATTATTTGCTATCGATCCTTAACAGGCTGTTGAAAAAGAGTATGAACATGCAGCCGCCTTTGCTGGAATGACAGAATAGACGGAATCCCCCGGAAATCGTCATTCCCGCGAAGGCGGGAATCCAAGGAGGCATCGAAGGAATCAGAAGGGGGGAGTGCAACTCCCCCCTCGCTCCGGCCAACCTTTACTCATATAGAGCCCACTGTGACTGATCCGCGTTGACTACAGCTGTTCCGTAGTTCTGGATGATCGTCTGCATTTCCGGGTTCAGTTGTTTGAGCAGCTCTGCATTGTAGGAATCCGCGGGAGGGTAATAGTTGTGTTCGTTGAAGAGAAAATCCGACGCAATCGCATACGATCTGGATTGCTCAGCAAGCGACCCAGGACTACACGCATGATCAACATCGGTGATCACGATGGAGACCGTATTGTCGGTGTTGCGGAGGATCTCGAAGGTGCGGAATTGCTGGGGGAAGTCCCTGAGTGAGGCCGTCTCGATCTCCCAAAAACCGTTTTCCGGATGAGCCGGGTCTGTCGACGGGTGCGGTGTCACCAGGTTCCGGTGAACATGCCCCGAAATCCACATGAGGAGATTCGGATATTCCTGAAGCTTGGCTGTCATCGTTGCCGCCATGATAGGAGAGCAACATTGATATCCAATCAGGGACAGTGGGATGTGCGCGGAGATGATCATCAGTTGATCATCAGCCTGACCTTCCTCAAGTTCACGGATGAGCCAATTAAAACGGTCTTCGTTCACATAACCATTCGTATGCATACTGAAGTTTTCGTCCATACCTTCCGCATCGAAAAACTGGGTGTCATCGAGCACAATGACCTTGACCGGCAGACTGGGTTTCGGCGCGAAGCTGTAACAGGCGGAGTCATCGATGATGTTGGCTGAACTGAAGCCATGCCCCGATGGATTAGAGGTGGTGGTAAAAAACTCATTCATATACTCGGTTCTTGAAAGCGGACGGCGATTCGCATCAGCCGCATGCACCTGCGGTGAACCATCGGGGAAGTCCGCGACAAGGCCACAACCAATGATGGTCCCATTCGGAGTACTTCCATCCAAGGTTCCCAAATAGGCCACACGGCTGTCTGGGCCATCTTCAAACAAGTCTCCCATCAAGAGGATATCCAAGCCGGTGTAGAAAGGACGGAGGTAATCGGTGACCGGATAGGAGCCCAGCCAGGCGTGATCGTGGTTGCCAAGGGTTTGATACCAGGGGATCGAATCGTCCAGCCCCGCCGCCTGAAACTCATCCTGGTAGTCATTATGGTCACCCGTGACGGGGTCATCCTTGATACCCGAATCGGGGGTGATTTTCTGGCCGTCGAGAACATTGATAAACCAGCGCAGTTCGTTGTATTGGGAGCCATTGGCATCATCACCGAGACTCATACCGAAGTCGAATGGTTTCTGTTGGTGTAGGGCATTAATGGTCTGAACCGCTGCATCGAGGACCTGGAGTGTGAGCATCATCACAGGTGAATAGGCCGAGGAATTACCACCTTTATATCCAGAATAGACCGATTGAACAGGACTCTCCTCATCGGTGATATGGATATCGGAGATGGTAAAGAAGCTCAAAAGTCTTGCAGCATTTTCAACTGAGGCGCCGGTATACCCCTCCGGCATGAGGGTAAATTGTTTACCGGCATTGGTTCCTCCTTCCATATGCCACTGGCCGTAACCATTGGCCTCATACTTTTCGATCTCATAGGGATATACTGTCTCAAGGGGCGCCGGCGGATCAGGAATGACAGTCTTCTGCCGTGTTGTGTAGACATCGGAGGAAATTGGATAACTTGGGGTTTGGCCTTGGGCACTGCTGATATAAACGAGCAGTATGACCAGCAGGGACAGCATGAGGCGCGAGGATTTCTTCATCTTGGGTTCCCTTCTCTTTCATATTAGTTTTTTCGATCAATTTACTTTCCCGGGTGAACGGCCCAGGAGCTTTATTCCTGGACCGGCTAGGTTGTTCATACTAACTTCCAACTTTTCAGGATATATCCACATCACTCATATACCGCCCACTGTTTCTGCCCCGATGTCTCGATGGCTGTTCCGTAATTTTGGATCTTTGCCTGCATTTCAGGGCTCAGTTGCTTGATCAACTCGGCATTGTACGTGCCAGAAGGAGTCGACGGCCGTAACGGTGTACCATATAGCTGCATCGCAGCTATCGCATAGGAACGGGACCTCGCGGCGGGTGACCCATCCGCGACGGCTGCATCCACATCTGTTATAATGATCGAAATGGTATTATCGCTATTCCTGACAATCTCGACTGTGCGGAATTGTTGAGGGAAATCCCTGAGTGAAGCTGTTTCAACTTCCCAGAAGCCTAACTCAGGATGGCCCGGATCCGTGGATGGAAATGAGGTCACCTGATTCCCATGCCGGTGTCCCGCGAGCCAGAGGATAAAATTGGGATAGGTCTGAAGTTTGGCGATCAGTTGGGCATCGGATACATACGAGGTGGTGCTCCAACTTCCAGTTTTTCCGGACCCATACACCTCAACACCTATCGGCACATGGGAAGCGATGATCATCAACTGCCCCGCGGCCTGGCCCGCATCAAGTTCATTGACCAGCCAATCATAGCGAACCTGGTCAAGTGAACCATTCCCATAATTAGTGAGATTAAGATCGTTTTGACTTTGTGTGTCATCAAGCATAATAACCTTGATGGGAATATCCACTTTCGGTACGAAGCTATAAGAGACTGAGGCATTGTCGATATTAGACTGGCCGAAACCATGACCCAACGGATATGAGGTTGTATTGAAAAACTCGCTCATCCAATGGCTCACATTTAATAACGAATGCCGGTCCGGATCAGCGACAACCTTAGCCGCAGTTGTACTGCTGACTGGGCCAGCGCTTATGATGTCACCATAGGGCGTACTCCCATCGACAGTACCCATATAATAGGTCCGCTCATTAAAGCCATTGATCGGTTCAGCGAATACATCTCCCAAGGCGAGAATATCTTCACCGGTATAGGTCTGTTGGAGGTAATCAGTCACGGGATTTGAACCGAACCAAAAGTTCTCGTGACTGCCTTTTGTTTGATACCAGGGGATCGTTTTATCCAGTCCCGCGGCCTGGAAGGGTTTCTGATAGTCAATTGTGCCGGCTCCGGCATGGCCTCCGGAACTAGGGGTAATGACCTTACCGTCGATCACATCAAGATACCATCTCAGTTCGTTGTACTGAGTGTTGTTGCAGCTATCACCAATAAAAAGACCGCAATCAAAAAGTTTTTGGCTATGAAGCGCGTTAATGGTCTGGATTGCGGCATCCAGAATATGACTTGTGTAAAGCATGGTATAGGTGATTCCAGGGGCACCATGGAGAGTCAATGCAAGGTCTTTCATGAGAAGATAGAACGGCTGACAAGGGGTTTCCTTGTCATAAACATGCGTGTCGGACAGGGTGAAGAAATTCAGCAACCTTGCAGTGTTTCTCATGGAAGCACTGTTATATCCCGCCGGCATGAGGTCGGCCTGTTTTCCAGAATCTGTTCCGGCTTCATAATGCCACTGACCATAGCCATTGGCCTCAAACAGGGAGGCCTGATAGGGAAGGACCGTCTCCGCGGGTGTGGGGGCGTCAGGCACAACCGTCCGTTGACGTGTTGTGTAAACCTCGGAGGAAATTGGGTAACCGATTGGGTCACTTTGAACAGGACTGACATAGCCGGACAGAATGACCAGTAGGGCTAGCATGGGGGACAAAAACCTTGTCATTGTGCATTCCCTTCGTATTTTTATCTGATTCAGTGATCTATAGGTTGCCCCAACTGTATAGCGCACTACAATCGTCTACTAGCATAGCACAGATTTCTCGCATATACCAAACATTGCGATAATGATTGAATCACGGGAATCAGGGTAGAACAGAGGAATTGGAAGAGGGTACTCCCTACGGAAGACGAATCACTTAACATTAAGCGTAGATGAAGGGCAGGTAGCCTTCGTCCTCGACATCCGAAGTCTCCGTCCTTCCGTTCCTCCATGATCCAAAACACCCACCATACGATTGAAATCGCCACTCCGGTTTATGGTTAAACCCAATCCACCACCACCAATTTTCCTTTGGCCAGGAGCTTTTCCGCAAGCAATGGAATAATGGTGGACCGTGGGAGGATGCCCTGTTGTTGGAAGGAAATGTCTCCGCTTCCGGGGTTAGAAGCGCCGCCAACAGTAAAGTTGACACGATCGGCGGAATGGATGAGTTCGGCAAGTTTACGGACACCGCTCTCGGTTTCCAAACGGGAGGGATCCGCATCGAGCACATTATATACCTGGTTGAGTGTCACCGCCCCCTCCGTTACCAGGTCGATACCTTTGATTTCGTAGTGCGGTGGGCAAATCGGACTGAGGTGATCCTGGACCATAGTCACCTGCCGTTTCGAAACCCGTCCCACAATACCAGCGGTGGTACCACCACAGACCAGCTTCTTCCCATGGGATTGTAGGAAGGAGATCACCACCTTAGTGTCATCCTTGGGATTCACGGGTGGACCGGTTAGGACATTCACCACCTTGCCCTTGCGGCAAGCGGCCAGAGCCACGGTGCAATCATCACCGGGTGAAGTCTGTTCACTGGTAACCTGGAGGGCCTGTTTGAGGACCTCCTCCGGGATTCGTGCGCGCGGGGTTGCGAAGGAGACAAGGCCACGGACATGATCACAGGTCCCCTCGATCCCCCACCCCATGGGCAACCCTCTACCCAACCCCGCCTGAGTGATGCCATCGCTGACCACCAGGATCCCATCGCCCGGTTCGAGTGAGCACACCGCCTCTCCCACCAGCGACCTTCCGACCGTGTGGGTTCTCTCCACCACCACCGCCGCGCCATGCCGGGAAATCAGAATGGGAGGAGGCATCTCATAAGTCAGCAGGGTGGTCTGCCCCTCACGGAGAATATGAACCACAGTGAAGACCGCATAGGGGAAGTAGGAGGAGGTTGTTTTCGCGTCACGTTCCAGCATCTGGTTCATGGTACGGACCAGGCTCGAGAAGGCTTCTCTGACAGAGTGCCCCAGACGCAAGTATTCGAGCAACCGTGAAACACACAGGGTCGCGGCGACATTGGCCCGGACACCCGAGCCGACCCCATCACTACAGATCAGTGTGGTGCTGTCAGCATTGCGCTCTATGCGCACGACATCACCGCACACCGCCCCCTTGCGCTTGGGGACCTGACTCACATGGGTTTCGACATGTAGATATGGCACGGGATGTTGCCCTTCAGAATGGCGCGGTGGGTCCCCGCCCATCCTTGGCCTTCTCTTCCGCGAGACTCAGGAGCTTGCGGACCAGATCCTCGCCATGCGCGGCGCTCTCGCCCAGGAACTGGGCCATTTTCTGCGCCATGGCCACCTGGTGATCAAGAAGCTCCTGGGCCTGGGTCACCGTATCGGCGCGCAGCTTTTCCAATCGCCGTTCACTGTCATCACTACGTGTAATGTTTACAAAGATGCCCGCATATTGATGCTCATCCCGCAGGGGGTATAGAAGTTCATGGCAAAGGAGCTTGTAGTTGTCATGGCTGACCGTCAGCTCGACTAGTTTCTCTCCGGAGAGGGCCAAACGCTCGAAGGGGGCCGGGTCCATCAGGTAGGAGATGTGCTTACCCAAGACCGCATCGGAGCAGAGGAAGAAACGCTTAAACGCGGGATTCATACTGAGAATGCACAAGCGGTCATCGAGAATCACGATTCCGTTGGGACTGGTTTCAATGATCCGGTCGGTGCGCCGTTCGGCCAGACGCCGCATGTAGGGGATGCACATCTCCGGTTCCGCCATTCCGCGTAAAACGGCGATGGCCTTGTCCCGGCAGGTTGGGTATCCACACGCCCCGCAATTAAGTTGGTCCTCGGGATTGGACTTGCCGGTCTGTTCGAGAATCAGTCCGATTTCCCCTTCGCTGAATTCCATCAGGAGCTGACGTTGTAGACGAACAAAACCGGTATCCAACCCCTTGACGCGGGGAGACTCTGAGACTGGCTCGCCAGGATGCCCCTTGGCATAATGGAGTAATTCCGCACGGCGCGCATAGACATTGTATTCCCTGGGCATACCCGGACCATTCACACAGCCATTCGCGCAGAACAATGGCTCCAGGAAGGTTTGCCGTCCCGCACGGATATCCTCGAGGGCGTCCTTGATGGCCTCGAAACCGCTAGCCGAAAGGTTCTCCAGATCGAGCATGTCGGTGGACATCGCCGCCGTCTTCGAGAGGCCACCGGGAAGAGGGAAGAAACGTGCGTCTCCCTCCGGTTGCTCATCGAAATCACTTTCTTCACAGAGAGAAATGTTCACTCCCGCCTGTTCCATCCATTCAAATAGCTCACTGAAGGTGAGTACACAATCCACATCAGAGGTAAACTCGGAACGTTCCGCCTCAGCTTTCTTGCCCACACATGGGCCGACAAAGACTACCCCCGCTTCCTGGCCCAGCTTCTCCTTAAGGTGACGGGCATGAGCAACCATGGGTGACACGACGGGAACCAGCGCCGGAAGCATGTCCGGTTCATAACGCTCGATATACGTCACCACCACGGGACAAGCGGTACAGATATGCGCGTGGGAATCATCGCCTTTTACAATCTGAGAGGTTTTCCCCGCCACCCATTGCGCCCCCACAGCGGTCTCAGCGACATACTTGAATCCCAATTGACGCAATGCCGAGGGAAAACGCTTGATCTCCCACTCATTAAAGAGCGATGCAAAGGAGGGAGCGACACTCACCGCCACCATGCTGCCCGATGACGTCAGGAAACGCGCACGCGCCAGGTCATTGCGGAAGGATTTTGCTTTCTGGGGACATTCACGGATACAGGTGCCACAGGCCATGCACTGTTCTTTGACCACATAGGCCTGGCCATGCTGCATTTTGATTGCTTTCACGGGGCAAGCGCGTAAGCACCGGTAACAGTCACGGCACCGCGCCCGGTTCGTGTAGACGACTTGAGAGGTGTCTGTATCCATCTTCTTTGCTCCGGATTCCGGGGAAGCGGGAAACTCTCCTCCCTCCCCTCCCTCCCGGTTCGCATATCCACGGAAGTCCGGAAATAGAAGGGGCAACCACTTCTCTCCATCCCGGCGGGAGAGGAGGTTCAGGGATGAGGTTTTCACTACTCCGTTCTCGCTTGTTAATCTCGTGGCTCTATCTTCGAAGCAGAGGGACTGAGTAGGAAATCCCCTCTCCCAAAGGGAGAGGGGATTCTCTGGGTGAGGTTCCAGCCGCTCCCTTTTTTACCTGACAGCTTCCGTCTTTTCCTCCAGGTGTTTCCCGAGGATTGTTATCGCTTTCTGAAGTGTGCAGTGTTCGAGGACATCCTCGCCGACCATTACGGTCGGGCCACGGTCACACTGCTCGAAACAGAACGAGGCACTGACATCCACCTGGTGTTGAAGACCTCGCTCCTCCACAAAGTAGATGAGATTACGTAAAAGGTCTTGTGAACCTCTAAGATGGCAATTGGTACCCACACAGACACTCACATTGATCTTGGATTTCCCGTCACCCTCCACAAGAGAGATGGCATCGCCGATGATGCGCCGGCGGTTATGGTAATGAGTGTGGAGCAGGTTATGGGCTTGTTCGCCACCCACATCGCCCAAGAAATTCTTGTAGACCTCCTGGACATAATGATTGTCTTGGGATTTGTGCAGTTGGAGCATCTTGTCGGCGTTATAAATCCCCTTGGTACGCAGACCGCGGATCTCGGCATCCCGGTAGATGGGTTGCCCCGCGCCGCCAATGCAACCGCCGGGACAGGACATCACCTCGATCAGGTCATACGGCGACTCGCCCTTGAGAGCCTCCTCCGCGACACGGCGGGCATTGGCCAGACCATGCACGATAGCCAGCTTCAGCTCGGTTCCACCCAAGGTCAGTGTGGCCACACGGAGCCCCTCCTGGCCACGGACGGCATGGAAGTCACAGGAATCGAGCTTGACTCCATTCAGCTTCTCCGCCGCGAAACGGAGCACCGCCTCGCTCACGCCGCCGGTGGCGCCGAAGAGCATTCCCGCGCCGGTCTTGAAGCCGAAGGGCAGATCCAATGAATCCGGCTCCAGCCGTGCGAAACGCAACCCGGCCTCCTCGATCATCCGCGCCAGTTCCTGAGTGGTCAACACATGATCCACATCGGGAAGTCCATCCTTCTGGAAACGCTCCAACTTGGCTTCTTCCTTCTTGGCGGTACAAGGCATGATCGACACGACCACGAGATCCTTCCGGTCGATCTTCATTTCCTTGGGCAGAATGCTCTTGGCCAATGAGCCGAACATCTGCTGGGGAGAACGGCACGAGGAGAGATGTGTCAGCAATTCCGGGAAATACTGCTCGGCGAATTTAACCCATGCCGGGCAGCACGAGGTGAACTGCGGCAGCTTTTCGCCCTTGGTCTTGCGTCCGATGAACTCGGTGGCCTCCTCGAAGACAGTCAGGTCGGCGGTAAAGCAGGTATCATAGATGGCATCAAAGCCCATTGCGCGTAAGGCCGCAACGATCTGGCCAGTGGGAATACTGCCAGCCTCGAGACCAAAACTCTCGCCAATGGCGACACGTACCGCCGGGGCGATCTGCGCGATCACCTTCTTGGTGGGATCCTGGAGAGCCTTCCAGACCGCCTCGATCTCGGACTTGGGTGTCAGCGCTCCGGTCGGACATACACGGGCGCACTGCCCACAGGAAACACACTCCACCTTACTGAGTTCTTTCCCGAAGGCCGGCAACACGGCGGCGTCAGCCCCGCGATGAGCAAAGTCGATGGCCCCAATGCCCTGGATTTCAGAGCAGTAGCGCACACAGTCACCACATAGAATGCACTTGTTGGGATCACGCACCAACGCAAAGGAGGAGCGGTCCACGGGCAGCTGCTTACTGGTGGGTTTGAAACGGACATCCTCGATGCCCAAACGGCGCGCCAAGTTCTGCAGGTCACAGTTAGAGCTCTTGGCGCAGGTCGGGCAGCTGCCCTGATGGTTGGCTAGAAGCAACTCCACGGTATAACGGCGGATATCACGGATCTGGTTGGTATGCGTCCGGACCACCATACCCGCCTCGGGTGGGGTTGAGCAAGCGGCTACAATCCCACGGCCCTCGACCTCGGACAGACATAACCGGCAAGCTCCATAGACACTGAGCTCGGAGTGATAACAGAAGGTCGGAATATCAATGTTGGCCTTGCGGATGACCTCGAGGAGATTCCGTTCTCCCTCGATGGGCACCTCCATGCCGTTAATGGTCAGGTGAGCACGGTCAATCATGATCTAATTCCTTGAAATGGCGTTAAACTTACAGGTGGCGGCACAGGCGCCACATTTGATACACAGATCGGGATTGATGCGGTGGGCTTCCTTACGGGCTCCCGAGATGGCCCCCACGGGACATTTACGGATACAGGCTCCACAACCACGGCATTTTTCAGGGTCAATGCGGAAATCTAATAAGGCCGCGCAACGTCCCGCCGGACAACGTTTCTGGAAGACATGCGCCTCATACTCGGACCGGAAATAACGGAGTGTTGATAGCACGGGATTGGGCGCGGTCTTGCCTAGACCACACAGTGATCCCACCTGAACCGCGCGCGCCAGGCCCTCCAGCAACTCCAAGGTCTTCACGTCAGCGCGCCCCTCGATGATGTCATCGAGCAACGCCAGCATCTGCTTGGTGCCCTCACGGCAAAGAACACACTTGCCGCATGACTCATTCTGGGTGAACTGCATGAAGAAACGTGCGATGCTGACCATGCAGGTCTGTTTGTTCATGACCACCAGACCACCCGAACCCACCATCGCCCCAACCGTCTTGAGCGAATCGAAATCGAGCGCCATATCGAGGTGATCCGGCACCAGGCAACCACCCGAGGGGCCACCAATCTGGACCGCTTTGAAACCATCACGCGTGATGGAACCATCATCCAGCGTCACTCCACCCCCGATGTTGTAAACGATCTCGCGCAGGCTGGTGCCGAAGGGAACCTCGATCAATCCCGTGTTGACCACATGGCCGGTCAGAGCGAAGGTCTTGGTGCCGGGGGATTTCTCGGTACCGATTTTCCGGAAGGCATCAGCGCCCATGCCAATGATGAGCGGGATGGTGGCCAGAGTTTCAACATTATTGATCACGGTCGGCGCGCCATAGAGACCGCTCTGGGCCGGAAAAGGAGGTTTGGGCTTAGGCATTCCACGCAAGCCCTCGATGGAGGCCATTAATGCCGTCTCCTCACCGCACACAAAAGCTCCGGCACCCTCCATCACACTACAGGTCAGGCTCTGGCCGGTGCCAAAGACGTTGTCTCCTAATAAACCTAACCGGTTGGCATCCGCGACCGCCTTACGGACCCGTTTCACCGCCAAGGGATACTCCGCGCGGACATACACCACGATCTCATCCGCGCCAATGGCCCGTGCGGCGATCATGAGGCCCTCGATGACACTATGCGGGTTGCCCTCCATGACGCTGCGGTCCATGAACGCGCCGGGGTCGCCTTCATCACCATTACAGATCACATATTTCTTGGTAGCTTCTTGGCGGAGGGTAATATCCCATTTCCGTCCAGTCGGGAAACCACCACCTCCCCTGCCCCGCAATCCAGACAGGGTGACTTCACGGCAGATGGCCTCGGGAGACATTTCCAGGTAGGCCTTCCGGGCGGATTCATAACCACCATGGCTGATGTACTCGGAGATGTCCTCTGGATCGATGTGACCACAGCTGCGCAGAACAGTGCGTGACTGCCGTTTATAGAAATTAATGTCCGCTTGCGTGGCGCAACGGGCATTCATCGCGGGTTCGACATACAGGAGACGCTCCACGGGAGTTCCATCCCGCAGGGTTTGTCCCACAATATCGGGAACATCCCCGGCATGGACTTTGACATACAGGATGCCCTCGGGCTCAATGGTCACCAGCGGGCCCATCTGGCAGAAACCCTGGCAACCACTCTTCGAGACCAACATGTCCTGGCGTGGATGGCCATTACCACTCTCCAGCCGCAGTTCGGTGACCACCGGAAGGCCCGCCTCCGCAATCTGAGCCACCAAGGCGTCATAGACCTTCAACGAACCACTGGCCACACAACCAGTACCAGCACATACGATGACGCGGCGGGTCACTTGGCGGGCGGCTTGGGTGTATGACTCCGCTATCTGTTTCAAGTCAATGGTTGTACTACTCATCTGAACCTTCCTCTTTCTGGACAATCTCATCGACCAGAGCCGCCGCGGCCTGGGGAGTCATCTGGCCATGAACTTCATCATTGATAACCACAACAGGAGCAATGCCACAGGCACCCAGACAAGAGACTGTCTCTAGAGTAAACAACATGTCATCGGTGGTCTTGCGGCCTTCGCGCAACCCCAAACGTTCCCGCAAAGCGGCGAGAATGGATTCGGAATTCTTGACATGGCAGGCTGTTCCATCACACATGCGGATGAGATACTTGCCCTTGGGTTCGAGCGCGAAATGGGCATAAAAAGTGGCGACTCCATAAACACGGGCCGGGGAGAGATCCAAGGCGGTGGCCACATAGGTGAGGACCTCCTCCGGAAGATAACGGTATTCCTCTTGAACCTCTTGAAGGATGGGGATCAAGCGGTTCGCGTTGTAGTCATGCTTGCGTAGGGTTTCGCAGACTTTCTCGAATTTCCGGACCTTGAGGGCCGGAGATCCATCGTGAGAGTTACTGGGCACCGGGGCGTGTAGCGTGCCGGTCATATTACATTCCTCCTCATTCACCTGACGCTTTCAATGAAGCGCTGAGTTTCGTTGTTAGAACAGCTAGGCTTGAAAACATATCCTCATATTGAACAATTGTGTCGGGGCGTACGCTGAGGGCTCGCGGTGAGAAATTCCAGATCGCACGGATCCCCCCCGCCATCATCAGGTCCGCGACCGATTGCGCGGCCTCGGCAGGCACGGTGATAATCCCGGTGAGGATTCTCATCTGGCGCGCCATGCCCGGCAGCAATGAAATCGCCAAAACCTCACGTCCACGGATGATCTGGCCGACCTTATTGGGATCGCTGTCAAAGGCCGCCGCGATGTTGAGCCCGTAATTATTGAACTGCTGATATCCGAGAATGGCGGTCCCCAAGCTGCCCACCCCCGCGAGAAAGGCTTCGGTGATATTATTCCACCCCAAGGCTCGCTCGAGGGCTTGGATCAAGGCTGGAGCTTCGTAGCCAACCTTAGGTTTTCCGACAATTCCGGTCACCGCAAGGTCTTTCCGGATTTGGGTGGGATCGAGGTCGAGAGCCTTGCTGATATCGCTACAGGAAACAGATGTACGTCCTCGATTCTCAAGACGCATGAGAAAATGGTGATAACGTGGAAGACGGCGCAAGGTAGGCTCTGGAATCTGGTTCGGGTTCTTGTTGGGCATCTTATACTCCACGCAGAGGGTATAATCCGTGACTCCATAATCGAGAAATCTTTCCTGATTAATACCCGATATGCTCAAACAAGTCAATACTTGTATGTATCCTTCAACTTGAATCACACCACCCTATTCAACCTTATCTCCTTGTATTATAATCAGTTACGAATAGGTCCTACACGCTTCATCTCACTTGAGTGTCCCCACCTCCCTCCTCGTGGAATATCGAGAATTGAATACTGAATAAACAAGACAATTCGGAAACCCACCTCCACGAGTAGAGATGTGCCCGATTCCGCTCTGATTTATGTTATCAAAAACACTGATTATACCGTAAAGCAGGGGAACACAAAATTCATCGAAATGAGTGCCTCAATGAACGGCATCGGGCTCATCCTCACTCAGCCAGAGTGAGTCCCGGTGAAAAGAGGAAGCATTTTTTTCGGGAATCAACACCAACTATTCAATTTTCCTCTAGTATCCTCTGCCCCTTTGACCAAAAATGAAAACATGCAAGTGGTATCATCTTGGTAGAACAGCTCAGTCAGGTGGATCTCACATCAAAGGAGAGGCATACGATGTCTGTCATCCGGAGGACCCTGATCGTGTTGGGCGGATTGTTTATCGTCCTGATCGTCGCCGTTGTGGTATTCCTGGGTCCGCTTTTCCGGGCCAGTCTCAGGAAAACTTTCACCAGCCTACGTCAGGATCAAGGGATCGAGGTTTCCTTCAAAGATGCTTCCCTGTCATTGGGTGGAGCGGTCTCGATCAATGAGCTGGCAGCGATGGATCTGGACAGCCAAACCCATTTCATGAATGTGAAACAAGTTTCGGCTCAAGTGGGATTGAGAGGATTGCTATCCGATCCCATGATAGTTGATGAGGTACGGCTTCAAGATCCAGTGGTCACCTACTTCCCCGGTTTCAACGGGATGTTTAGCTCCCCGAAAACCGTAAAGATCGTGAATGGAAAAGAGGTCGAAACCGGCGAGGCCGAGTCCGTGGTGCCAGGAGAACCAGGGACTGTTCCGGCGCGTGGCAAAAACGTCCTGATCCGTAAGGGAGAGGTCAAGAATGGCCAAGTCCGTTACAAACAAGCCGAAGGCGAACCACGCGTACTTCTCGCCGGTGTGGACGCCTCAGTACAAGATCTCTCCAATTCCACTCCCTTCGCCTTCGATCTCGAAGCGGCTTTGAATGGTGAATCGAAGGGTACTCTCGGTCTCAAGGGAAAGGTGGATCCTTCCACATTCGACAGCGATGTCACCCTCCTACTCAATAGCATCGAGTTTCCCGTGGAAGCGGGTAAGTGGCCCAAGACGGATGGGAGCATCTCGGTGGTCCTTCAAGACCACATGTCCAAGGTTCTCTCCACAGGAAAGGTCAACATGGCGGGGCCACCACCAAATATCCCGCCCGGACTGGCCTCTGGCGAACCCTTTGAGGTGAACTGGAAGGTCGACTCCTTCGTGGAGAATCAAGGGGCGGGACGTGTCGAACTGCGGTCTCTGGATCTAGCCGTAAAGGGTCTCAAGGGAGGCTCGCAAGGTTTGAATGGCAGCGGGGCGTATGATCCCAACACAGCTCAAGGGAGCTTCCAGGTAGTGGGCAAGGAAATCTCCGCTCCCCTTCTGAACACCTTCATCGAACCCTCGCTTCAGATGCGTGTGCTGGCTGGTAAGGCTGGCCTCGAGGCCCATGTCTCCCGCGCGGGCGCCAATCAACCCTTCACCGGCGACATTAATCTGCAGCTGACCGGACTCGAAACCAAAGACCTGAGCGGTGGCAAGAAATCCTTCCCCCCATTCAAGGACATCAGTCTGATCACCAAGGGCACTTATGCCCCGGAGAGCGACACCCTCTCCCTGGAGACCCTCACCGCGCGTTTGGATGACTTCAATCTGGCTGCCCATGGAACAGTGATGTCCCTGCAGGACGCAACTAAACGCGAGCTGGACATCGTCGTCCAAAACGACAATGTCGATCTGGGGCGGGTGGTTCCCCTGGCCGCACCGGACCTCAAGAAGAGCGGTTCTCTCACGGGGAATGCCGGCCTCAATGTCAGTATCAAGGGACAAACCGCCTCCAAGAAGTTCCCCATCCTCAATGGCACCGCGAATCTGAAAGGGGTCACTTATACCCCCAAGGATGATCCAGCCAAAAAAGTGATGGTCAAGGGCGATGTCGCTTTCGACACGGATACAGTGGGCGGGCAAGACCTGGATGTCACCTTGGGAACTGTCCCCGGTAAAGTCACCTTCAAGGTCACTGGCTACAATGAACCCGCGAAAAAAGTCACCGCCACCTTCAAGGGATTGGCTATCGAACCACTGGTCAACCTGTATAAACCCGAAGCTTCCGGATTAATCCTCGGTAATCTCAGCGGGGATGTAGCTGTCACGATCACCGAGGCGAAAGAACCGGAGGGCCTGGTCATCAACTACACCATCGATAAAGGTGTGATGCTGACCAAACACCCCATCCCCGCCGCGATTGTCAGCCTAGTGGGGTGGGAATGGCTGAAGAAGGGATTCGCATTAACCAACGCGCGCGGCAAGATCGTCCAGGATGCCAAGGGTTACAAGCTCGATCCGCTCCTCTTCATGGGTGAGAAGGGAGGCTTCGCCATCAAGGGCTGGATCGGCTATGACAACAAGCTCTCCGCCAATGTCCGCGTCAGTGTCGCCTCCGGCTCGGTGGATGAGGTCAACTCACTCGTCCGCCCAGTACTCAAATCCAAGGAGGGCTCCAAGTATGCTTATCTGGACATCCCTATGGCCGGTACCGTTCAACGCCCCATCCCGAAATTGGATCTAGGCACACTCAAGGATGTCGGCTTAGGACTGCTGAAAGAGAAAGGTGGGGAGAAGCTCCAAGAACAACTCAAGGGCTTGACCGATAAGATCCCCGGAAGTGGAGAAGGTAGCACCAACGACCTGATCGAGGGGGTCGGGAATCTCTTGAAGAGTGGTACCAGTGGTAGCAGCGAGAAAGCCACTACTGAGAAGAAATCAACCGCCGAGCAAAAGGCCACTACTGAAAAGCAACCGACTACCGAAAAGCAGTCCACAAAGAAGAAAAAGAAGGATGTGACGGACCATGTCAAAGAAGCTGGAGATCTGTTACAGGGATTTTTGAAGAAGGACGAATAAACGAGGGGCCTTGGAACAGAAAGACAAAAGGGTTCCAAGGCCCCATTTTTTTTAAAACAATCTCCAGGACTCAATCCCAGATGATGACGGCGGGGTTGGGGTTGGAGTTTCAGTAATCGTTGGAGAGAGGGTGGGAGTTGGAGTTGCTGTTGCCTCTGGTTCATCGCCAAAGAATGTTTCTATCTGAAAATCTGTTTGTGAGTTCGGGCTGTGATACCGGATAAAATATCTCCCTGGCTCAAGAACTCCACTAACATTAATCCTTTCCCGGCCTTGCGAGGAAGAGATCCAATCTTCTGGTTTTGGATCATCCCGGCAGGGTGGTCCATACAAGATCACTTCCAGAGGTAGTTTCTCTTGAGCGATCTCTCCCAATGGTGTCAACACACATTCAAATACACCTTTATAAGGGATATCCACCACAAAGAAAATCCAGCCCCCAGGACTTATTGACAATCCACTTTTCACCCAAGGAGAACTAGGAAAGGATCCGAGAGGAGTATATACTGCAGTTGAACAATTGTTGGGAGTTTCTTCTAAATACTCAAACTTAAGGGTGTAGTTTCCTGAAAAATTGCTGTAGTTAATCATTTCTATCGTGTATTCACCTGGAAATACACGTTCATCTATTACAAAGGGGGCTGATGTTCCTTGATAACTTTTCACACGAATATTTTCATTACAATTTCCATAGAAGTATGATATCGAAATATTACCTAATACAGGATCATCGAAATCAATTTTCGGTACGAGCAATCCATAAGAATTAACACTAACTCTATACACATCATATTCAGGATCTTTTGTATTAACACCCAGAGCAAGATTATCATATTGTACATTTACATCGACACTTCGAGGGAAAGCACAACTATCATTTTCTCTTCCTGCGGTATCACTATTTTCCAATGTGTCGTCTTTCTGGCAAGCATACATGTCTTTGAGCGCCAATACATCCAGCTTGCTTGGTCCACATCTTTGTCCAATGTACCCCGCTGTTCCATTCCAAGGATTTGGACAATCAATACCGCTATTATTCCAACATGGATTCGCATTATTATCGCAACTAAATTCATCCTTGATTTGTATTTCGCAATTCGTAGAATAAGTTCCTCCAGAGTAATGAGTAAGAGAATCAAAATCGTATGATGATCGAATAGTCACATGATTCGGGTCTATCAAATTGAAATTATCAGGATTATTTTGTGTGCAGGCATCGGTTACATTTATGAATAAGTTACGATCTGGGCGTTGATGTTCATGAGTAAGGCCAAGCGCGTGAAATATCTCATGACCGATCACCCATTTAATCTTCCAGTCGTCCCATTGGTCAATTGCCATTTGGTTATCTCCCACGAAACCCACATTAGACCATGTGCCAGATTGAACGTCAGTTCCAGGTACTACATTATTAAAAACAAAAATTCTATTATTCGTTAAGGTATCATCATAAGTAAAGGTAATACAATCATTCATGAAAGCACCAATCTCATCAGCAACATCCATCCATAATGCACGTCGTCCATCATTTATCCACCTATTAGAATTTCCAGGTTCATTACTACTATTTGAGAAAGCCACCCGGATATTACCATTCGGCCAAATATTTCCCTCTTGAGCTGCTTTCAGATTTGGTACCCCTAATTCATCAGCGAGGCTCGTTGCCCCCTTGGGAAGGACTGAATCATGGAAACGGTAAATGAAATCCTGGACGGAAAAACACATGTCATCAACAAATACGGTTGTTACTCCTTCAGGAAGATTTGAAATCAATTCAATAATGATTTCCCGGTTGGTTTTCAGGATGGTAGAAAGATCAACTTCATCAGGCGATAAGTTCGAGATTTCTCCTGCTAAAGGACTGGGATCTACTGAATTCTCCGGTATCCGTTCTTGAGCAAAGGACATCTTATAGCTCACCAACAAAACCAAAACGAAAAACACTGACCGCACTGGAATCCACATTTTATTCTCCTTTCATAATTCGCTCTATTTACTCGCAGAGCACTTTCTACTTCAAATTTCACATTTGATTAAGGCTATATCTTTAATAGAATCTTTAGGACACCACCTCCAACAGATACCTGACGGAACGAAAAAAAAGGAAAAAACATTTCCATCGGAGTGATGTACCGTGTTTTTTTTCTCATGTTTTCCACTAACCGCTAAACATTGACGCCCAAGGGAGATCCCCTGACACTTTTTCTGGTGCGTCATTCTTCAATCACTTACACAGCAACCTTCTGTTTTTCTTGTACGGAAGCGTGGTAACAATTGCTACACGAATTTTCGAGCGGTGTGGTAAATTCTACTCTCACCCCCTCCGTATCCCTCCAAGACCCTCACCCGTACGGCAACAAAGGCCTCTCTGGACAAGGATGGAGATGGAGTGCCGAACACTGTCGAAGCCAAAGTGGTCGATGGCAACAGCGATGGTCTACCTGATCAATGGCAGGGCAATGTCGCTTCGTTCCTCTCGGCCAACAACAACGGCTACCTCACACTGGCCGCTCCTCAGATGAGTTCCCTCAGAGAGGTCACCCCCATGACTAGCGGAGAATGCGGTCAAGTTCCCTTGGGGATTTCCTTCCCCGTCGAACTTGTCCGCTTCATCGTAAAGTGTCCCGCGGCCGGCATGGCCCAAACCCTCACGCTTTACCTTCCCAAGGGAACAAGTGTGACAGGCTTCATGAACTACGGTCCTACCGCTGGTGACATGGATCCGCGTTTCTATTCCTTCATGCTCTCCGATGGTCTGGGGGCGGTCATCGGTCCAAAGACCATCACCCTCTACCTGCAGGATGGCGGCTGGGGGGATAACGATTTGTCTCAGGATGGGAAGATTGAGTTGACCTGCGGCCCCTCCAGACCAGTGGTACCAACACACAAGCGGGATCCGGGTGAGGTTTTATTCCCGGTGGAATCACTCGACAAGAACACCACATCGGTGGAGGAGTGGATGAATTACGAATAGAAGGGCTTTCAGCTGGACGGATTCGAACTAGCCCCGGAGAAACACCCCGGGGCTAGCCGAAGAGGGTCAGTCTATTCCGATAACCAATGCGGTGTTAATACAGATTCCAATCCTTAACCGCCGTTCCCTCCACCTGGTCCGCTCCAATGGTGGTACCATCCTCGCCCGCCGTGGCCAAAGGGGAGGTGGGTTGAAGGGTCAGGTCGCCATTAGCGGCATCCACGAAGAGCGGATCGATGGCATTCACATCTCCAGTGCCCAAATCCATGGGACCGGCATTCCCATTATCCCAGATCTCCCGCGCCCAAGTGTTAATGTAGTCGTTGTAAGAGTGAACATAGGCCAACGGAAGATCAGCCAGATGGTAATAAGCAAACACATTGCAGAAGCCAGTCGTGTCCAGAATGCAGTTGCTGACCTTCAGATTGGAGCCATCCATACCAGCCTCGTAGTAAGAGGCGTCAATTCCGATGTTGGGAATCCCGCCACGGTTTTCGTAAAGTGTGCAGTGATCAATGAGGAGTGACCCCACCTTGGTCGCCTCATTATAATTTCCGAGCAGGATCTTGCTATTGAAGAAATAGGTGTTCCTAACACTGCCACTACTGGGATCATAAGTGGCGGTAAGAAACCAGATCGCCGCCTCATTGAAGTCCTCAAAGTAGCAATCCACGATGTTCAACCCCGCTCCAGGTTTAATTCCCACTTGCCAGTTGGCCGCATTGCCCTTGAAATGTAAATTCCGCAAGGTGACATTGGTGGCGTTCACAATCCCATAGGAGCCTTCACATTCGATCACCGCGGGTTCCTCCATCGAGCAAAAAATCGTGATGTTGGTCAATCCCACATTGGCATCCTCTGGAATGGTGAAGGGCGCGGTGAACTGTTGAATCTCGATGGTCTGGCCACTCTGGGTGTATATGATCGCCTCTGTCAATGTGGTGTAGGCTCCATCCTGTCCATCCTGACGAACAATCACATCACCGGTTGGATAGCCCACACCATCCCCTTGATAGGCGCCGATGTTGGTCCCGCCCTCGCCCGCCCCCAGACATGGCGAGAGTAGAGTTAGAGAATAAACCCCCGAATCAGCATCGGAAAACAGTGGCGTCACTTTCTCCATGTCCCCTGTTCCGAGAGCGGTATTTGAGCTGAAAGTCCAATTCTCTCCCTCCTGATGCCAATACCAGAGTTCACGAATCCAGGTGGTATTGTAGTCGTTATAGGAATGAACATATTGCAGATCCACCACACTTCCGGCCTCCATGCAGCGGGCCGTGTTGGTCATGATGGTGTTGGAGACAGTCAGGTTTGAATAAGTGGTATCAGCCGTAGTGGTACCGTCCTTGAGTCCGAGGGGAAAACCCTCGGGGGCATCGATGGTGCAGTGATCGATCAGGATGGGCCCTTTCCCCGCGCCATCGTAGGTCTCGATGTAAATCCCATATTCAGTCTTTTTCTGCCCCACCACGTAAGTGTTCTGGATGACAGCTCCAGTGGTAACAGGATTCCCGGAATCGTAAAGGGTTATCCCATTCGCCTCAAAGCCGGTGATATAGCAGTTGTCGACGGTCACATTCCCAAAACAGACCAAACCATGTTGCCAAGTGGCCCCATCATTGACACCCACCAGTTTGACTTTCTGGATGGTCCGGTTGGTGATGAAGAGTCCCTGGCCAGCGGTCAGATTGATGGTGGCCCGTTCCGGGGCGGTACAGATCAGGTTGCGCCAGGAAAAATCGATGCTCCCGCCGGTGGGGGTAAAGGCTTCAGAGAACTGCTGAATCTCAATCGTGTCCTCGCCATTCACCGAATTGGCGATGGCATCCTCCAGGGTGGTATAGGCTCCACCTTGCCCATCTTGTCTCACTACCACAGTGGCCGAATCAGCTGGAGAACAAATGATAAACGTGAATAGTGCCAAACAGTAGATTGCACAGGTGTGACAATTCCGCATCTCTTTCCTCCCAACCTAATCTCTTTGGGGATTCGATATCGAATCCAACTGAAACTGTTCCGGTTGACAACCGTAACACCGCCGAGTATAGTCTGTCAAGGATGAATGAAGAGGCAGGTCCCTACCGGAGCCCGGATGATGGAAGCCCCAAAAATAAATATCCGCAACATTGCTTCCGAATGCGGGGTCAGCCCTGCGACGGTGTCCCGTGTCTTGAATAACAAACCGGATGTGAGCGAACCGATCCGGAAGAAGATCCTGGATGCGGTTAAATCGATGAACTACTCGGTGCGGTTAAGTGTGGCTCAGACGGATATCATCGGGGTGACCATTGAATACAACGATGCCTTCAGCTCGCCCTATGTCAGTACGCTTCTCAATGCGGTGGAGGACACGGCTTTTGATTTGGGATTTGACATACTGATCCTCAGAAATGAGCGTTTACGAAGGTCGGTTGATGATTACGGGATTTTCTTAAAGCGGAAGATGCTGGCGGGGGTGATTGTGTTACTCGCCACTCTGGAGGATACCTTCCCCGCCGAGATTGCCTCAGTGGATTTCCCGCACATTGTTGTCAATAGCCGCCCAAAAGGTTCTGTGAACTATGTAGACGCGGATTGGTACCAGGGGGCATATGAGGCCACCAAATACCTTCTGTCCCTGGGACATACCGCTATTGCCTTCCAGCACCAATCCATGAAGTACTTCAACAACCAAGAGCGAATGCGTGGTTACCAGGATGGACTCGCACAGGCAGGTTTGGCATTGGACCAGGCTCTCCTCCTCGAATCCATCGGTGACCCCACCTTTTCCGCATCATATAATGGATTGAACACACTTCTCCAACGCAGGCCGAATTTGACTGCCATGATCGCACAAAATGGAGATGTTCTGGGAATCCGGCAAAGCGCCCGTGAACATGGAATCGAGATCCCCAAGGATCTCTCGGTATTAGCCTATGATGATTCTCCGGAGATGGCTCACACAAATCCCTCCATCACCGTAGTGGCGCAACGCATCGAGGACATGGGCGAACTCGCTGTACGCGAGGTGGTCAGACAGATTCAATCCCCCGAAGAGGCCGGTAAGCTGCATCAGACAGTCTTCCCGACCCAGTTAATACTCCGTGAATCCACCGCACCAGCGGTGGTAAAAAATCCATCACCTTTACAGATCTGAGGTATTTCGAGATGCGTGCTACCATAAAGGCAGGTTTCACCCTCATTGAACTCCTCATTGTCATCGCCATCATCTTGATCTTGATCTCCATCGCCTTGCCCAACTTTTTAGAGGCCCAAGTCCGGGGCAAGGTGGCGGCCACCCAACAGGATCTGTATGCGGCCGCGACCGCCCTCGAACAATTCCGGATCGATAAGAAGTTTTATCCGCCCGACGGACGGTGGAATTTGGGCTTGCAGCCTTTCGTGAATGACCTGATGAAGAAGAAGCCACCGAATGCTAACTACGTCAACTACTGGCGTTTCAATGATCACTTTGAGTTGACTACACCAACCGCTTATCTCAAAAAACTGCCCCGGGAGCCTTTTGTACAAGGAGTCTTCTGGTGGGAGGGATCATTCCTTTATGAGAACACGGAAAATATCGCCATCGAATATGGCAATCCTGCCATGACCGAGGTCTATACCCTCACCAACAAGTTAATGACTCGACTCGCGGGAAAGACGCGTGTGTTGTGGCATCTTTGCAGTTTGGGCCCCGATAAAGAGAAGAACGACGCTTTTACCTGGATCGAGTACAGTCCCACGAATGGCACCGTCAGCCGTGGAGATATCTACCGCACAGGACCATGAGAGTATCGTACCCGGTGGGAGTCCATACGGACTGTGGGCTTTAAAAGAGTGCAAGGAGTAGGAGTTGAACGAATCGATTAGGTCAACCAGTACCTGCCCCTACTCCTATGATTTCATATGAGTCCCTCATGCTAAAGCATGAACAACATACGGGGGAGGCAACCCTCACCCATTTTTAACACCTCTTTCATTGAACTCCCCCTTGAGGCTGGTTATAGTGCCCCGTTCCACCTGCCCCCAGGAGGTTGTTCCAAATGAGTTCTACTGCCTCTCTGCCTGAATCCAGAAGCGCGCTGACCCGTGAGCAAATCCTGTGGCGTTGGAAGATCCTCACCGCCACCTATTGCGCCTACGCTGGGTATTACCTGACCCGCAAAGCCTTCACGATCTGCAAGAAAACTATCGCGGATGACTTCGGGTGGGACTTGGGATCGGTCGCGCACATCTGGACCATCTATCTGGTGGCGTATCTCCTCGGCCAATTCATCTGCAGCTATCTGGGACGCGAGAAAGGGCCAAGATATCTTCTCTTGGGTGGGCTGGGCCTTTCCATGGTCTGCAACACCATCTTCGGCTTTGCCAATTCCTACACCACCTTTTTGGTGTTCATGTTCTTCAATGGATTGGTCCAAGCCAGTGGCTGGCCAGGCGCGGTGGGGGGAGTCTCCGAATGGCTGAGACCCCATGAGCGCGGAACTATCATGGGTATCTGGTCGACCTCCTACATGGTGGGGAACATCGTGGTGAAGTCACTGGGTGGAATTCTGCTCCAGCACTACGGCTGGCGTTGGTCGTTCTGGGGGCTAACGTTGGCGACTGTGCTGGTGTGGGTGTTGGTGTATGTCTGGCAAAGAAACCGTCCGCAAGATGTGGGGCTAGCGCCGATTGTGGAAGCATCCCTTTCAAGCGAGCAAACAGTGCAGGCTACTCAAGAGGACAATGTCTCCTTTCTGGAGTATTGCCGGATCGCCTTCAGTCCAGTCATTCTGGCCATGGGGATGGCGTACTTCTGCATCAAGTTCCTGCGCTATGCCCTCGACTCCTGGCTGCCAGCCTTCCTGGACATTCAAGGATTGAATGCAGCCGAAGCCGCCTATTACTCACAGATCTTCGATATCGCGGGATTGGGGGGGGCAGTGGTGGCGGGCTGGGTCATGGACCGCTTCTTCCGTGGAAACTGGGCCCTGGTCTGCTTCCTGATGAGCTTGGGAATGATCGCGGGATACTACTCGGTGATCCTGTTCGGAACCACACCTGTGGCTACCGCGTTCTGCTTCGGCCTGGTCGGATTCATGATCTATGGGCCGGACACCCTGCTGTGCGGAGCGGCGGCGGTGCAGGTGGCGGGAGTACGCAATGGCGCGGCTGTCGCGGGAATAGTGAATGGCTTTGGAAGTATCGGGCCGGTTTTCCAAGAGGAGATTATTGGATACCTCTTCCGGAAGGATCCCCTTACTGGGGTGGTGGATAACCAAGCGGGAATCCAGAACACGAATCTCCTAGCGCTCGGGATGAGTGTGGTCTTCGCGGTCTTGATGATCGTGTTGATGATCCGGATGAAGAAAGCTAACACCGCCAACCACACTTCGTAAAAACTATACCTCACCCCCCAACCCCCCTCTCCCATGAGGCGAGGGGGGGACATACAACGGGGTCCTCTCCCCTCTCCCGCTAATCGGTATATGATCGGTGGCATGATAGAATCTCATTCGGATTATCTGGTCGCCGGAAGCGGGATCGCCGGTCTGTGTTGTGCTCTCGAACTCGCTGCCCGTGGACAAGTCACTATTCTCACCAAAAAAGAAGACTTCGAATCGAACACGAACTATGCCCAGGGCGGTATCGCCTGCGTGGCCACGGCGGAAGACTCCTTTGAGGAACATGTCCGTGACACTCTCATCGCTGGAGCGGGATTATGCAACGAGCAGGTCGTACGAGACCTGGTCCGTGATGGTCCGCCGCTGGTCCGCCAGTTAATCGACTGGGGAGTCCGTTTCACCATGCCGGACAATGCCGATGCCAATGCGGCCCCCCCCAAGGATCTGGCCCTGTATGACCTCGGACGCGAGGGGGGACACTCCCGCCGCCGCATCCTGCATTCCAAGGACCTCACCGGACGCGAGGTCGAACGCGCGCTCCTCAAATGCCTACGGGAACATCCGAACGTCACTTTTCTTGAGCACCATGTCGCCATCGATTTAATCGTCGAATCGATCGGAGAGAGGCGCCGTTGCACGGGGGTTTATGCCCTGGATGCCAACCGGGAACACCTGGAAGTTTTCTATGCCCCCATCGTGGTGTTGGCCACCGGAGGACTGGGACGGGTCTACCAGCACACGACCAATCCACAGATCGCCACTGGAGATGGAGTAGCGATGGGGTGGCGCGCGGGACTGCCGGTCTCCAATCTAGAGTTTGTGCAGTTCCACCCGACCTCTTTCTACAATCCCAACGGAGAAACCTTCCTGGTTTCTGAAGCTGTCCGTGGAGAGGGAGCGATCCTGCGGCGGATCAATGGCGAAAGTTTTATGGAACACCATGATCCCCGTGGGTGCCTGGCTCCGAGAGATATCGTGGCTTTGGCGATCGATGCCGAGATGAAGCAGCATGGGGAGAGCCATGTATTGCTGGATTGTTCACACATGACCGAGGAGTTCTTCACCAACCGGTTCCCGGCTATCAATGAGCACTGCAATCAACATGGAGTTTTCCCTCCCAAACAGCCTATCCCGGTAGTGCCAGCGGCACACTACTCCTGCGGGGGTATTCCCACCGGCCACGAGGGCAAGACCAACTTACTGGGGCTTTATGCCGTGGGAGAAGTGGCCTGTACAGGGCTTCATGGAGCCAACCGTCTGGCCAGTAACTCCCTCCTGGAAGCCCTGGTTTTAGGGCACCGTGCGGCACAATCGGCCTTACACACCATTCTCGCTCTCCCAGCGCCCATCCCGGAATTTCCGGGTTGGGTCAAAGCATTCAACCCCCATGGAGATGTCGAGGGGGTGAGGATCGAACACTGCAAGAGCGAGGCCCGTAGCCTGATGTGGGATTATGTGGGCATTGTCCGCCGGACCGACCGCCTGGAGTGGGCCAAGGAACGCTTGAACCTGCTCAAACGCGAGGTGGATGGCTACTTTGACAAGGGGTACGCCACGGTCGATGTGATTGAACTCCGGAATATTGTACAAACAGGGCTGCTTGTGGTAATGTGCGCTCTTTGCCGGCGCGAAAGCAGGGGTTTGCACTGCAATCTGGACTACCCTGCGCAGCATACGGAGGAAGCCCACGACACCCTGCTCTGGCCTGGTTCAGAGACAGAGGTGTCGTAGTCTCATTGGAGGACAGCAATGCAGGTCATTCTCAGACAGACGATGGACAATCTCGGCGAGGCTGGCGCCGTCGTCAACGTAAAGGATGGATACGCGCGGAATTACTTGTTCCCACGCGATCTGGCCGCACCCGCTACCATGGGTATGAAACGGCAGTTAGAGCACCTCAAACGGCTCGCGGAAAAACGCCGTCTCAAGGAGCTGCGCACCGCCGAGGATTTGCGCGACCGGCTTCACATCACCAAAGTGGAGATCCAAGCCCGTGTCGGAGAGAAAGATAAGCTCTACGGCAGTGTTACCACCCATCAGATCGCGGATGCACTCGCGGCCCAAGGCATCACCATTGACCGCCGGAAGATTGTCCTCGAGCACCCCATCCGGGAGCTGGGCGAGCACACCGTCCGCATCAAGGTGGATCCCAAGGTGACCGCCAACCTGAAGGTAATCGTAGGGGGCTCCGGAGAGCCAGGACAAGAGTCTGTGTTCGCCTCCGAACCCAAGTCTTCCATGACAGAGGTCGACACCGCCTCGGAGTAAAGTTTGCTTATAGTGTCCCGAACACCCCGAACTTTGTTCAGGTGTGAATGGAAATCTGTAATCAAGTCATTGATTGTGGAGAAAATTCGTTAGAACCGGAGAGAGTGAGACGCCATGCCGAAAGGAATCTGCCTTACACCCGATCAGATCCCGCGCCAGTGGTATAACCTCCAGGCGGATTTTGCCAAGCCAATGGACCCGCCACTCGGCCCAGATGGAAAACCGGTCAAGCCAGAGATGCTAGAACCGGTCTTCCCCAAAAATCTCATCGAACAAGAGATGAGCACCCAGCGGTGGATTGACATCCCCGAACCGGTTCTCGACATCTACGCCAAGTGGCGGCCCAGCCCACTCATGCGTGCTTTCGAATTCGAGAAGGCCTTGAACTGTCCGGTCAAGATCTACTTCAAAAATGAAGGCGTATCTCCAGCGGGAAGTCACAAGCCCAACACCGCCATTCCACAGGCCTATTACAACAAGGTCTTTGGGATCAAACGTCTGACCACGGAAACCGGAGCGGGCCAGTGGGGCTGCTCATTGGCCATGGCCTGTGCGATGTTCGACCTGGAATGCAAGGTGTTCATGGTCAAAATCAGTTTTGAGCAGAAACCCTTGCGCAAACTGATGATGGCGGTTTGGGGAGCGGATTGTATCGCCAGTCCCAGCGACACCACCGCAGCTGGCCGGGCGGTTCTCGCTGAAGATCCAGATTGCCCCGGCTCCTTGGGGATCGCCATCAGCGAGGCAATCGAAGTCGCGGTTCAACGTGAAGATACCCGTTACTCTCTGGGGAGTGTTCTCAACCATGTGATGCTGCATCAGACCATCATCGGCTTGGAAGCCAAGAAGCAGATGGAAATCGCGGGTGATTATCCCGATGTGGTGATCGCTTGCGTGGGTGGCGGTTCGAACTTCGCGGGGATCGCGTTCCCATATGTATGTGACAAGATGAACGGGAAGAAGATCGATATCATCCCGGTTGAGCCCAAGGCGTGCCCAACCATGACACGCGCTCCTTATTCTTACGACCACGGCGATGTGGCTGGAATGACCCCCTTACTTGCAATGCACTCCCTAGGACATAAGTTCATTCCCCTGCCGATTCATGCCGGTGGCTTGCGGTACCATGGAGTAGCTCCGATGGTCAGCCGTGTCATCCTGGATGGCTTAGTCTCACCGCAGGCCATGTACCAGACTGACTGCTATAAAGCGGCCATGTTATGGGCCAAGACCGAAGGTTTCATTCCTGCTCCAGAAACTTCTCATGCCATCGCGGCGGTCGTGGCGGAAGCACAAAAGGCTAAAGAGGAGGGGGTCGAGAAGACCATCCTCTTCAACTGGTCTGGACATGGCCTGATGGACCTGACGGGGTATGACAACTATATGCGCGGGAAGCTCTCGGATGTGGAACTCTCCGATGAAGACCTTAATAAGGGCGTCCAGTGCATGGAGGGCTACCCCAAGCCGGGAACGGTATAAGTATTAAGTCTTTTTACCCCCCACCCCAACCCTCCCCCGCAAGGGGAGGGAGAACACGCTAAAGCGTGAACAACATACACCTTTCTCCCCTTGCAGGGGAGGGTTGGGGTGGGGGGGCGAATTCCACCACTACAAACCTGTCACCACCATCCTGAAGGTCGTATCCGCCGGTATCTCAACCGGATAGTTCCAGAGATCACTCCCTTTCACCTCAACAGCGTCTTGCCCCTCGATCTCCACCCGGTACTTACGGTCACGTTCGGCGGTAAACCACTCCGGGAACTGATTAAGCCGCGGGTAATCCCACGGCATGTGGAAATACTCCTTGTGGCGGGGACGGTCGAAGCGGATGGTCCCAGACCAGGGCCATTCAGTCCGGACCGAGAGACAGACCGTACTACTCGCATACCGGACCGCTCCCACCGCGAGATCCTCACACCAGGGAGCCAGCGAAACGCCCTGTGTTTTCATCAACGCCCACATCAGGGTAGTACGAGCGGAGTTCCCATCCCCATGCCAGCCCTCAATGATCCCATCATGGCGCTGCTTGGAGAGTAGGATGGACATCGACTCATCCACCCACTGAGAAGCCGTCTCACTGGGGAGGCGGTTCAAGAGGTTGATGCAGCCCTCAACCGAATCCGCATATCCATCGGCGCCGCCCCCCTCCCATTTGTAATCCTTATACTTACCGATATTCGAAAGCGTCTGGCTGACTGGAGCACGAAATTCCTCGATTCCATCAATCTCCGCGACGGTCAGGAAAGCGTTGTAGGTGTATCCCCAGTTATCAGTCAACTCTTCGCTGAGAACCTGGCCTGTTTGCGCGTTGACGACATTATAGAAGAGCCCATCCCCATTCCGGCCAATCGACCGTACCCGGTCAATAATGGCTTGCATCCGGTGGCGGTAAGACTCCCAACGCTGAGGGTCTGTCTTGGAGGCGATCAGATATGCCTCCGACAGGCCGCCAATGATCTCGCACCCATGGTCATCCAATTGAAGACGTTCCCACTCCGTGATTTTTTCATTGAGCAAGTAGACATCCGCTAAGCGGAATACCCACTCCCGGTACTCTTCCTTGCCGGATAGCCAATAAAGACGGCTCATAGCTTGGAGCAGATCTCCCACCACCTCCACATTCCTGGTAGGAATTTTTCCAGCGGGCGAATCGTAGGAAGCATACTTCCACATGTCGTGGATCATCGTCTCCATGCGGTCCAGCCAGAGACTTGGCCCCATCCACTCGGTAATCGGAATCAGCCCGTCCTTGGCATACTCGGCGGCCCCGAAGATCAGATCATCCACTTTGTATTCCGGAGTTCTGAAGGTCTGAGTTTTGAACAGGAAGTCATCTGGCAAGGAGTCCAGCCTGGAGGTCACAGCCCTTTCTCTTTGCAGCATCATCTCCATGGTATTCCTGAGCGTTGCTTTGCCAGTGATCTCGCAGGTCAGAACCATGAAGGGATAGTTGTCGGCAGCGCTGTCCTTGGCGTTCCAGAAAGCATCCTGTTTGAGGTTGCGTGGGATCAGTCCGCTGCGCGGATCGGCATGCTCCAGCCAGCCCGCCAAGTAGCGGTTACAGAACTTAACCGCCAATTGGGTCTGCTTGCCATTCTCTTCGGCCAAGTTCCAGGGGATGGGTCCGGAGGAGTCTGCTTGAATCACCAGCATCAGCAACAGCGGCATGAAGGCCAACATGGAGTTTACCTCCCTTTCAATAAACGCTCCGCGAGGAAATGCGGCAGACCCGCGCTACGGATCTTGTCTGCAGCGGTATCAATCGGATAAGCCACGCGGATTCGTTCAATCGTTTCCTCCTCCGAGTCAAACATCACATAACAGGCACGCGGATCTCCATCACGTGGCTGTCCCACGCTACCGGCATTCACTAGATAACGGAACTCAGGCTGTAGCCGGGTCTTTGTCTGATTCTCTCTTTCAATACGGGTATATGCCTTGTCGGTATAGACCATAAAAGGGACATGGGAGTGCCCGATGAAAGCAATCTTTTTATGGAAGGCAGTAAAGGCATCGTTGACCTCATCGTATGTGGTCACATAGGTCCATTCCTCTGGTTTATAGGGAGAGGCATGAGCCAAGAAGACCTCACTGGTTTCCAATGTCATGGGCAACCCCGCCAACCATGTCAAGGTATCCGTAGAGACATGTTTATGAGTCCAACGTACCGCCTCCCGGGCAGCTGGATTGAACTCACCATCGATCCTATTCGCCGTGGCAAGATCATGGTTGCCCATCACCACGGCATCCTGGCCATAGGTCTTCCAAACCACCTCGCGGATCCGTTGAACACAAGCCTCTGGATCAGCCCCATAGCCAACCACATCGCCGAGACAAAGAAGCCGGTCATACCCCCTCACCTTGGCATCCGCGAGAACCACCTCGAGTGCCTCCAGATTGCCATGAATATCCGAGAGAATCGCTAACCGCATTCCAGATCTCCAGTACCCAGTTCAAAGGCATTCGGGTAGTGTGTCAAGTGAGTGCCTCCCTTTGCATCGGGATCCAGCGCGATCACATCGAAACGCACATCCATCTCCTCCGGGAATCCCTCCAGAAAGGCCCTTGCGGCAAGGATCATGTTCCGCTGCTTTCTCCAGTCCACCGCCTCGGAGGCTTCTCCAAAACTCCCTCCCCGCCGGACTTTCACTTCGATGAAAACGAGGGTGTCACCCTCGCGCGCGATCAGGTCAATCTCACCATGGGAAGCATGATAGTTCCGTGCCAGAACCGAAAGGCCCTTTTTTTCCAGATACCGTAGCACCATTGTTTCGTAAAATTCCCCGACAGTCCTCAAGTTCCGTGATGGTTTCCGGGAAGCAGCTGCTTGTTGGAGATCCTCAAGCCTTTTGGAGAGGATCCAAGCCTCATCGGGATGAAGGTGAGGCAGCTCCGCTTGAAGCGAAGCTAGCAGGATCTCAGAGGGGGGCTGGTCTTCAGTGCCATTCAATGAGTTCCACAAAGCAAGGAAGTGCTCCGAGGGACCGGTGTTGAAAAGGGAGCGTGCGATGGGTTTGAAGCTGCGCCGGTGCTGCTCGCTAATCCCAAAAACCTCGATCGCGCGCCGGTGGTGTTCGGTCCCATACCCCTTGTGGTTCCGGAATCCCCAACGGTCATCGTGGCCAGCGAGCAGATCCATGTGACGGTCCCGGGTGGTCTTGGCGAGGATTGAAGCTGCGGCGATGGAGGCGCTACGTCCATCCCCTTTCACAAAGCAGCGGGTAGGAAAACCCAGCCCTGGGTCACGGTGGCCATCGACCAACAGGAGGGTGGGGATGACACCCGCATCGGCGAGAGCACGTTTCATCGCCAGGAAGGTGGCCTTCTCAATATCGAGCTGGTCGATCTCACGCGGGGAGGCCGAACCGATTCCCACCGCCAAGGCGAGAGTGGGGATACGTTCAGCCAATCCCTCCCGTTGATGGGGAGTCAGTTGCTTGGAGTCGTTGAGCAGACTCAACTGTCCGGCTTGGATATCACTGGGAAAAACTACCGCCGCCGCCACTACTGGTCCCGCCCAGGGTCCACGCCCCGCCTCATCAATACCCACCAGGCATCCCTCTGGGCACTGCTCATGGTCAAAGCGGAACAGCTGCACCGCCCGCTCATAGGGCGAGAGGGTATCACACGGCATGGATTGGTTGGGCCTGTTGGCGCTCCTTTATAAAAGTTGAAAACCTCATCCCCGTCTTATCTCTCTCTCGAGTGTGAGAAAAGCTTCTCGGAGTAGCGAATTCATTTACATCGTATTCACCCCCCCACCCCCACCCTCCCCCGCAAGGGGGGAGGGAGACGGCCTCAGTCCTGTCCATTCACCCTCAACCAATCAAGTTCCTCGACCTTTTGTGTTCCGGCCACCAGCTGGACAAAGAGGTCATCGAGCCCGGTATCTCCGGAGGCCGAGAGTGACTGACGGATCTCATCCAAAGTTCCTAGCGCCACGAGCTGGCCATTGTTGATGATCGCCAAACGGCTGCACAAGCGTTCCACCACCTCCAGGATATGCGAGGAGAAAAAGATGGTGATCCCCGAACGGACCGCGCTTTGAAGGATATGGCGGATGGATCTCGAGGTCACCGCATCGATACCATTGAAAGGTTCATCCAGGAATAAAACCTCGGGATTATGGATCAGCGCCGAAGCGAGGGCGATCTTCTTCTTCATCCCCATGGAGTAGTCCACGATGAGTTTGGAGGCCTCCTCCGGGGTGAAGTCCAGCACACGGAACAGGTCGATGGAGCGGGAGCGGATCTCTCCTGTCTCCATCTCATACAGGTTCCCCACGAACTCAAGCAGCTCAAATCCACTGAGGCGTTCGTAGGTATAAATCTCCTCCGGCAAGATCCCAATCCGCCGTTTGACCTCCAGTGGATCCCGGAGAACATCAATTCCCGCGACACAGGCCGATCCGGTAGTGGGCAACATCAAACCAGAGAGGATCTTGATGGTAGTGCTCTTCCCCGCCCCATTTGGACCAAGGAATCCAAAGAACTCCCCACGTTGGACACGGAAACTCAGGTTATCGACGGCTAGATGATCCCCATAACACTTAGTCAGACCGGTGACCTCAACCGCTGGGACTCCACTCTCGATGACCGGAAAGAGCGCGGGGACCTCTTGCTTGAACGAGAGAACGGTATCCAGACGCTGGAAGACTGAGTCATCCGCCTCGAAGAGACGATCCAACGGAGTCTGGGGGAGCTCACTCATAACGAAGGGCCTCGGCTGGATCCAGTGAAGCAGCCTTATGCGCGGGATAAATACCGAACAGAAGCCCAACCAGGAAAGAGAAAAAGATTCCCCAGAAAATGGCTCCTTGGGAAATGATCGAGGGAAAACCAGTAAATTGGTTAACTCCATAGGTCAGGCCAATCCCCAAGGAAGCGCCGATCACTCCCCCCAAGGTGCTCATCAGGGTGGACTCGACAAAGAACTGAAAACGGATTCCCGCTGAACTCGCTCCCAAAGCCTTCCGGAGGCCGATCTCACGAGTCCGTTCTTTCACAGTCACGAGCATGATGTTCATGATCCCCAAGCCACCCACGAACAGGCTGATAGCAGCCACTCCCGCCACCATGACCTTAAGCACCAGGGAGACCATTTCGAAACCCTCCAGCTCCTCCGCCATGCTATGACTATCCATGAGATTCTTCGGAAATCCCATCTCCGCCAGCATCTGGTATATCTTGCCACGGAAGATAGGAATGAGATCCACGGTGAAGGCCACGCCAGTGAACCATACGATCTCACGGCGGCTGGGTTCACGGTGTTGCATGGTACTGATTGGGACATAAACATTATCATCGTAGTTCCGGGATTCGATGAAGGATTTTCCCTTGAGCGCCAGAACCCCGATCACGGTGTAGCGTTGATCCCCCGCGCGCAGCACCTTGCCCACCGCGGGCTCGAAAGGAAACAGGGCCTGCTTAACCTCATCCCCAATAATACAGACCCGGCTGTGGGCGGAGTCATCCTGATCGGAGAACATACGTCCATCCGCCAGTTCCATACTCACCGAGCGAAAATAGTCGCGGCTGACTCCATGAATGGATGACTTGAGTTCACGGTCCTCGAAACGGACACGCTGGTGACTCGAAAGCCGGGCTAGCAGATAACCATACTGCTTACAGTTCTCGCTCAAACGCACGAACTGTTCGTACTTGAGGAATTTTACCTCGCGGTTCTCTTCGTTCATCTTCTGAATATAGACCCAGTTGGGAAAGAACCAGAACATGGTGGGCTGAGCCACCTTCTCAATCTCATTCAAAACGCGCCGTTTTCCACCATCGCCGATCGACACCACGGACACAATGGCCATCACACCAATAGTGATTCCCAGCATGGTGAGCGAGGAACGAAACTTGTTGGCCACCAAGGCAATACAACCTTCGGCGATTCCTGACAGCACGAATCGGATCACTAGAAAGCCTCACGCCTTTAGGTTTCCCGTTGGCGCTTTTTAGCCGCCGGGAAGAGCACATTATTCAAGATCAGACGGTAACCAGGCGAGTTCTTGTGCAGGGAAAGATCAGTGTTCCCCTCATAGACGATATGTTCATAATCCTCTGGATCATGTCCTCCGAGAAAGGTGACTGTACCTTCACCGAAGTTCCGGTGCAGATACTTCACCGCCCCCTCACCACGGAACTCACCCAGAATCTGAACATCATCCCGTAACAACTCCTTCCGGAACGCGGAGGTCTGCCCACGGAACTCACGAACCTCATTGACATGACACTGAGTAAGCATACTCGGCACAGGATCATGTTTGGCGCTGAAATTAACCAGGGTGAAATTGGGGTTGGTATAAGTCGCGGGAATCCCATGGCTGGGGCCACAGTCAATGTTGCTGAACTCATAGATGTAGGGGTCCGGGATGAGGGTGAAGTTCTTGAAGATCAGACAGTTGTCGAAACGCAGCTTCTCCTGGGCATTGGGAGTCATGGGAGTTCCATCGATTTCTGGACGGATGATGTCGATATCCTCCGCGGCCAGGGCGATGTCGAGGCTGTCACAGGCTGAGCACATGGAGAAGAGGAAACCACCATTGCTGACAAAGTTGGCGAGGTGAACCGCCGAGGCACGTTTATGCGCGGCGACCGAGGGGAAACCCGCCTCGCGTGCCGCCTCCTTGAACAACCGTACCTTTTCCAGATACCACGGGGCACTCCGGAAACTGCCATAGAACTTCCCATATTGCCCCGAGAAATCCTCATGGTGCAGGTGCACCCAGTCATAATCAGTGACCTTGTCGGAGATCAGCTCCGGATCCCAGATCTTGTCGTAAGGAATCTTGGCGTACTCCAGCGCCAGGGTGACCGCATCATCCCAGGGGTTGAAACTGGGCGGAACATACACTGCGACCTTGGGAGCCTTTTCGAGGGTCATCACCTCGATGTTGTCACTCTCGGCCTGCTTCATAATGGAGTCACGGCCAGCGGCATCTAGCGGCTCAACAGTGACTCCCTCCAGGAGGCATTTCTTACGGACCTCATCATTGTCATAAATAACGAAAGAACCATAACGGTAGTTGAGGACCCACTCCACGATCCAGCTACGCGGTTCCTCGAGCGCCCAGTAGGCGATCCCATAGGCCTTGAGGTGATCACTCTGGGTCTCATCCATGGGGATAAGAGAATACTGCGCGGACACAGAGGGAATGAAACAGAATAGGGCTAGCAACAAACCCACCAGCCCACTACGGAACGGATTCAAGCTCATCATGATCTGGATTTAACAGGAAATAGGAAGAAATCGGAAGGAGAGGGGGCGTTGTCTACACCCCCCCGCACAAACCGTTCGGAGTTCACACTTCAGTGTGCCGGGCAACCTGAAGGTTGAACTCCAAACCACTAATTAAACAGACTCCAATGCGAAACCGAAGTGACCCCAACACCAGCCGGGCCGCCCAGATCCGTGATAGTCAGATTCTTGGTGAGATCATCATCGCCACGCTGGCCATCCATGAAATGCAACGTGATCGTGGCGCTATGGATCTCAGCGCCCGAGGTGCCATCATAGATAAAAGAATACCACTCTGGAGTGGCCGATCCGGGAGTCCCACCATATTTATAGTAGGCCTCCCAATCGAATGGTTTTACAGGTTGCACGACCACATCACACACACCGTTGTAAGGTACACCCTCCACCTGGAAACCAATCAAACCAAGGGGAAACTCCAGACCTGGAGTCACCCCCGCCACCAATTTCGCTGATACCATAGTGACATCGGTAATGATGGTTCCGGCTGGGGCAGTCAAACTCAGATAGTCTCCCTCTTCCCCATCCAGAAACGAAACCACATTCGACTGCTGGGAATCGAGCTGCCCATCATGATTTGAATCTCCATTATTGGGGCCATGCGATTCAACGACTGTATTCAAACCATCACCATCCTCATCCGACTCGGGGAATTCGGGACCAAAATAATGGCGGGGGATATATTCCTTATCCACCAGGCAGTTCTCTGTCCCCTCGGCACAGGAGGTCACCGTTCCCCAGAGTTCGCCACAACTGTTGGTGCCATTGGTGGGAGAATAGGCCAAAGCAACGCCAGTCTTGTTAGCCGCGCATCCTCCAGCGGCGCCGAATCCCCGGTTCCAGTGTCCAGCAATCTTATCAGGCCCCGCTGAGAAAAAGGCGCCATAGGTTACTGTATAATCAATAGTTCCATTAATATAATCACCAAGATAGCGCGAATCATAACCGATAGGGACAGTTCCATCGCTAAAAGGATCTATGGTCTGGTTGTCCGCGATGTAACGGACAGGGGAGGTCAAAGGACAATGAATCACTTTGGTATGGAAAGTTGTTTGCGCAGCACCGACAGATCCGGCGGGATCCCCAATAAACACCAGTCCCCCCTTAGAGGTTGGCGTTATGGGAGTCTGTCGACAGACATAATACCCAAACAATGTCTTCCTCGTACGGTAGAGGTCGATGACCTTACCCGGATCATTAAAATCTGCCGGAGGCGATCCCCAGTCAGCGAGGTGGTCTTCCATCGCTGTCTTCATCGCACCTAAACGGATACGCGCTAGACTGAGCTGCGAGGCGGTTCTCGACTCGATGAAGGACGGAAGAGCAATTAAGAGTAAAATGAGGACAATCGCGAGGACAGTGAGTAATTCGATGAGGCTAAAACCATGTTTTGTCGACATTGTATGGGCTCCTGTATGATGGGTATTCCACTGGGGTAGACAGCAAAGACAACTGCCTTTAGCTCCCACGGACGGAAAGCTATCAAGAATATAGACGGCTGTCAGCACAGAAAATAAATTTTTTTGTGGGGAAGGATTGGCAGGAAAAGAGTACATAGCGCACGCATCACTCCGTAGGCTTCGTACGAATCCCACACACGGATGCGTTAGCTACATACGAGCGGGGCGGATCTAGAAGGACCCGCCCCGCTCTCGAATAATCAAACTCCCCCGGAGCCAAAAATGGCGGGAAGGACCTCCGACGCGCGCCGTCCACGGCTGGGACGGGGATCGCGTGGCATTTCCTTCTCCGGAAGAGCTCCCACGGCTTCCAGCTGCGACTCCTGAGACTCATCGAACATCCGGGCTTTCTCGGTTTTGGAGATCCAGGCTGGACGCTCAAAACCGGAGTCCTCACTCGCATAGGAACGGGACTCTTCACGTGGACGCTCAGAGACTTCCTTCTCGGTTCCACGAGAGGGACGGTCGAAGCCGGTCGCCAAGATGGTGACCTGCATCATGTTCCCCAGGCCTTCCTCGAGAACCACACCAAAGATGATGTTGGCATCGGGATCAGCCTTGGGATGAACCTGTTCTTCGATAGCGCGGTTGAGTTCATGCAAGGTGACATCATAACCGGTGGTCACATTGATCAGGATGCCCTTGGCGCCCTCGATGACCACCTCCTCCATCAACGGGTTGGAGGAAGCTTGTTGGAAGGCGATCATGGCGCGGTCGGGACCCTCGCCATGCCCCACACCCATCACCGCTCCACCCTGTTGATTCATGATGGCACGGATATCGGCGAAGTCGGCGTTGATCTGGCCGGGCTTGGTGATCAGGTCGGCAATGGCCTGAACACACTGCATCAACATCCGGTCGGAGATCTTGAACGCATCCACCAGGGTGGTCCGCTCATCGACCAGCGAGAGCAGACGTTGGTTGGGGATGGTAATCAAGGTGTCGACCTTTTCCCTCAGTTCGCGTTGTCCGCGCTCGGCGATACGGTGACGGACACTGCCCTCGAAATCGAAGGGCTTGGTGCATAGGGCGACAACCAGCGCACCCATCTCGCGGGCCACATCCGCGATCACCGGAGAGGCGCCGGTGCCGGTGCCTCCTCCCAGACCGCAGGTGATGAAGACGAGGTCCGCGCCTTCCAGGTTCTCCGCAATCGCCGCCCGGTCCTCTTCCGCCGCCTGCTCTCCGAGCAGGGGATTCGCGCCGGTTCCGAGCCCTTGGCTGACTTTCGCGCCAATGTGTAGTGTCCGCTCGGTTCTGCAGGTATTGAGGGACTGAAGATCCGTGTTAATGGCCACATACTCCACTCCATTCAATCCAGCGACTTCCATACTTTCCACGGCGTTGGTGCCTGCCCCCCCCACGCCGACCACAACAATTCTTGGTCTGCTATCCGTCTCGTCCAGCATGTAGATCATTCTCCTTCCTCCTTCAATCTTGGACGTCCCCTCTTTGGAATTGCATCATTGTTCCCCCTCGGAACATCATTCCCCTCAATGTCTATTCTCCTCTCATCGCTTCCCCAAAAACTCCTATCCGGCCGTGACCGGCCTTGCGGCCCATCGCAAAAGGAACTCCCCTGGCTCTTCCTGGACTCCCCTTGTGACGGGAATTCAGAAGGCCTCCCCTTACAACGGACCGCTAAAATACCCCGGTTAACCAATCCAAGGCTTTTCTACAGATACGCGAAACTCCCCGGCCCGACTCCGCTTGAATCCGGCGTCTTTCCCTGAGCGCGTACTGGAGCATCCCAATCGCGGTGGCACAGGTCGGGCTTTTAACGATATCAGTAAATCCAGTCACTCCCGAGGGAATCCCCAGGCTGGCGCCGACACCCAGTTCTCTTTGAAACTTATCGGCCAGTCCTCCTAACAACGAGGTCCCACCGGTCAAGACCACTCCCGCCACCAGGTCCTCAACCGGAATCACCGAGAGGACACTCTTCTTGACTTGTTCGATCATCTGCTCGACACGGCACTCGATGACGAAGTTGAGCTTTGCTCTGGACACCTGGTAGGGAGGCCGGGGACGGATGCGTTGGACCTCGATGGTCTCGCTCGTATCGGCATCGTCGGCAAGAGCCCAGCCATAATTCTTTTTGAGCGCCTCGGCATGTTCAACAGGAGCGGCCATATAGGAGGCGATATCCCGTGTAATCAAGTCTCCGCCGATGAGCACGATCCGGCTCTGGAGGATGTGCCCATCCTTATAAATGGCCACATCGGTGGTACCACCGCCAATATCCACCATGGCGACACCCGCATCCATTTCCTCTTTGGAGAGAACTGACATGGAGGAGGCAATGGGTTGGAGAATCACTCCCTCAATCCGGAAACCGGCGGCTTGCGCCGCGCGCTGGATATTGGCGACATCGTTCTTGCGCCCGCAGACCAGGTGGACATCCACCTCCAACAGATTTCCGACCATGCCCTCCGGATCGCGCACACCGCTGATGTCATCCACCCGGTAGCCTCGTGGGATGACATGCAGAACCTGCATTTCGGGAGGAATCTTCATGTCCACCGCCGCGCGCATGGCGGCCTTGATGTCGGCCTTGGTGATTCCACGCTGGCCTTGCAGGACCGCGACCGAACCACGGCTGTTGTAGCTTTGAATGAAACCCGCCGCTATCCCAATCCAAACGCGGTTTACATCCACACCCGCGGTCGCCAGGGCTTTCTGAGCGGCGCTTTCAATGGAGCGGGTGGTCCGTTCAAGATCCACCACCGCCCCATTCTGCATCCCCTCGGAGGGATGGGTGCCGATCCCAATGATCTCGAGCCCCTCACCATTCAAGACCCGCGCAATTACCGCGCAAACCTTGGTCGTGCCAAGATCGATCGCCAGAATGTGTTCTTCGGCCTGCATTGCATTCTCCCCCAAGTCCGAACGGACCAAATGTCCACTCAGATGATTCAGACCGGCTCCCTGCCCCTCTCAGGTTCCGGAAACTTCGATGCCACCTCTACCCAATGATCAGGATCACAATTGGTCGGTTTGATAAGAACTCCCTGATCATCGAACCTCAGGTCCACATACTGGACCTCAATCCCTTCTTTATCGAGGAAACTCAACGTAGGAGCAATCCGTCCGAACCGCTCCACGAAATTACTTTCGCCCACATAGATGCCCCCCGAGGCACTCAGGCACTGGACAATCCAACCCCGTGAGTCCGTGGGAGCACGGAGTTCCTCTATTGACTGAACCCAAGCATTTTTTCGCGCGAGCGAAAGACTCAGGGCTTTGAGAATCTCTCTAACCTTGTGCCCGGAAATGCTGTCCCCCACCTCCCAATTATCACACATCAAGCCGGTCAAGAGCGGACGGTGGCCTTGTTCCCATCCCGCGACCCCCGCTTGCCCTCCGCTTTCTTCCAGGTCTTTGGATTCACCCAGGATGACCCCTTCCTCATCCACCGCAAAGAGTTTGCCCGTCTGTTTCTCCAGGCAATCCACCAGTGGAGTTCTTTCCTCCACGGAGACTGAAAGGGTCTTGGGAAAAACCCTTTCGACCTTTGCCACGCGGATACCGGCCAGTTTCATCACACGCATTTCCAGGAGCTGCGGATCGATCTGCCAGAGGTAGACCACGGCGGGGATATCCAGGGCCTTGAGGATCTCTTCCTCCGGTATCATGCAATTCCCCTCGACCGAAACGTCCTCGACAATAAACATCTCCGAACCCAAGGCGGTGTCGGCCAAATCCAACAGCCCGAAGGTTAGCGCCGCAAGGGAAGCTACAATCAGAACTGTCCGCCCCAATGCGTAGCCCCATCTTCCAGATAACCACCCCGTCTTGCTGCTGGTGCGCTTCCTCACCATTGCGTAATCACCTTCACCGTCCCAGGAGGCGGTAAGCCACCTTGTTCACATCCCCAGCTCCAAGGAACAAAACCACATCACCTTCCTGGATGTGCTTCTTTAAAGTCTCCGCGACATCCTCCAAGGTGGGGGCATACACTAACCCGCCCACACCGGTGATGCGGGACAGGAGGTGTTTCGAGGTCACACCCGGACGGGGTTCTTCACCCGCCGCGTAGATCTCTGTCAGAATGAGCAGATCAGTTCCACCGAAGGAGTCTCCAAACTCCACGAAGAGTTGATCGGTACGGCTATAGCGGTGCGGTTGGAAGACCACTATCGTGCGTCCCCCCGTGTATTGGCGCAATGCGCGTAGCGTCGCCCGGATCTCAGTCGGGTGATGACCATAGTCATCGATGAGGGTGGCGCCATGCCAATTACCCAGAATCTCAAAGCGCCGGCGGGTTCCCTTGTATTGGGCTAATCCCTCGGACAGTGCCTCAGCGGGCAAACCTATCGACAGTCCAGCGGCAAAGGCCCCAATCGCATTCGACAACATGTGGACACCGGGAACCTGGAGCGAAATACGCCCGGTCCGTTCGCCCTCGCGCACCACCACACAGTTTGAGCCCGTACGCTCGTAATGAATCTCGGCTCCACGGATATCGCAGACCTCGGAAAAACCATACGAGGTGAAATCCTGGCCAAAGGCACGCCGCGCAAGAGAATAGAGAGGCATACAGTCGGCACACAAAATCCGCCGGGTGGGATCCTCTACCGTACCGATGAACTCACGGAAGGCATCCTGCAAGGCGAAGACATCCCCATAATGCTCTAGGTGGTCATCCTCCACATTGGTCACCAAGGCCAGATAAGGAGTCAGTTCCAGGAAGGAACCATCGCTCTCATCGGTCTCGGCCACACAGTAAGGATCCGTCCCCGTATAGGCATTCCCGCCGATACTGGGCAGGTCACCACCCACAATGATGGTCGGGTCCAATCCAGCCGCCCGCGCCGCCAAAGCCAGCATCGAGGTCGTGGTGGTCTTGCCATGCGTTCCCGCGACTCCCAACAGTTGAATTCCCTCGGTCAGAACTGCCAAGAGGGTACCTCTCCGGATCGAGGGAATACGGAGATCCCGTGCCTGTTGGCGTTCGGGATGGTCATGCGCGATGGCGCTGGAGTAGACCATGAGATCACTCCCCGCAACCAGCTCCGGGTGTTCACCCAGACAGATGAGGGCACCCGCCCGCCGTAGAGCACGGATCTGATCGTTCTCGCGTTTATCCGCTCCGGTCACCCGCGCGCCCCGCTCCAGGCAGAGCCGTGCCAGACCGCTCATCCCAATCCCTCCGATCCCCGTAAAATGGATCGCGGTTCCGGGAGTGATCGCGGGTATGTCTAAACCTGTTTCCTGGTCTTTCATAATGAGGTCATGACGTTGCTCAATTTCGAAAATGGTTCCATTCATTGGCTTCCCCCACGTGCAATCTCCTCAAGAGAATCAACAATACGCTGGACCGGAGACTTCGCTCCAGGATCCGGACGTGGCGGCACATCAGTACCCACTAGATTGGCGGTGGCATTATCCAGAGCCGCAACCGTCAGGTCCGGTTCCGCAATCATGCGGGCATTTGAATGCTCACGGAGAAAAGCCTCCGCGTTAAAACGTTGATGATCCCGTGTGGCAAAGGGGTAAGGAACCAGGATCACTGGTTTCCCGGTCACCTCGACCTCAGCGCACGAGACGGCGCCGGAGCGGGAGACGACCACATCCGCGCAGGCATAAGCCTTACCCATCTCACGTAAGTGTCCCACCGGCACCACATTACCGGTATGGATTTGATGGCACACCCAATCAAGGTTGGCTACCCCCGTCTGGAGAAGGATCTGCCACTCAGGCCGTTCTTTCTCCCAAGCTACCGCGAGTTCCAATGCCACTCCACACAATGCCTTCGCGCCCTGGCTACCCCCGAACACAAACAATGTCCGCTTGGTGGGGTCCAGCCCTAAGTCACGATACCATTGGGGCTGACGATCTAAAACTATCCCGGGCCGCAACGGCATCCCCACCACCTGGGCCTTTCCAATCACTCCCCCCTCGGCCAATGGATAAGTCAATAACACCCGCGATACCCGGCTCCCATAATGACTCACCACGAGTCCCGGCACCGCGTTCTGTTCATGAACCGCTACCGGCAACCCGGTTCTGAGCGCGATGGAGATCACCGGGGCGCTCACATAACTCCCCAAGGCAAAGAGGACATCCGCCTTAAACCCCGCCAGCGCCGCCCTGGCTAGTGCCCGCCCCTTGATGAAACGAAACAGGGCACGGAGGTTTTCCCAGGTAAACCGGCGCTTGAGTCCCTGTAAGGGGATCGCGGCGAACTCCACGCCCAGAGCCTTGGCCTCGGACTCCTCCAAACTGGAGGGACGTCCGATCCACAGAACCTTGTCACCACGGGTCATCAGCTCACCCGCAACCGCAACCGCCGGGTAGACATGTCCCCCTGTTCCTCCCGCCGCGATGGCCACTCTCATGCCATAGACCTCCCAGTTCCAAAGGGGTCTGGTTTGACACGGTTATAATCGCTCAGCAAATGATTGTGAGTCGAAAGACTGACATTGATCAATATCCCGATCGCGATCATCGTCCAGGTCAGCGAGGAACCACCATACGAGAGCAAGGGCAGCGTGAAACCGGTGGTCGGAGCTAAACCGGTTACAATCGCCATGTTCAGGAAGGCTTGTGTTCCAATCAACAGGGTGATACCCAGAGCCAACAGGCTGCCAAAGGGATCCATGCAACTGGCAGCCACTTTTAGACCAATCATGGCGAGGAGGAAATACCCCACGACAAGAGTGCTGGTTACGGCAAACCCAAGTTCTTCACCCACAATCGCCATGATAAAATCGGTATGCGCGCCATACAGATAGGCCGAAAGGGCGGCATCACTGTTGCCCAGCCCCCGCCCAAACATCCCTCCCCTTGAGAAAGCTTCCTTGGCTTGTTTCAGTTGGAAAGAGTCTGTACCAAGAAAGCTCTCAATGCGTCCCAAGGCCTCGGGGCTGGTGGAGATCACTGCCGTGAGTACCACCGCCGCGATGCCTGCCAGGATGAGGACCTGTGAGAGACGTCCCGCCGCCAGCATCCACAACAGAAGGAGGCTCAGACACAGATGGACGGCCACCCCCTTGTCCGATTCACTGAGAATCATTCCAAGAGAGAGACCTAACACCGGCAAGGCCGGAATAAATGAAAAGAAATTGAGCTTACCCACACTAATCCTCTTGGCCAGAAACCAAGCGGAGAAGATCATCATGCTCAGTTTGGCGATCTCCGAGGGCTGTAAACGGTAGCCCGCGATCTGGAGCCAGCTGCGGGAACCATTCACGATTTTGGCTTGAATCATTAATCCTGTATTGGCCGGGATGATAAAAATCGAGGCTTGTAAGACAAAGACCACCAGAAGCAACCAGCCGATCCGTCTCCCCCACAGCGGGTAATCCACCAGTGCGGCGGCGCCCATCGCAACGAATCCAAGCACCACCCAACAGATTTGCTTGAGAAAGGTACTCAGCATGCTGTTCCGGCGGATGGAATCCTGCTCACTCAAGGATTCGAGCATCGCGTTGGGATCCGCCGTTTTTGGTGAGGAAATATTCCTCTCGGCAGCTCCTGCCACCGCCGCCTCAATCGCCTTCTCCCATTTGGCCTGAGTGGTCTGGCGGTAGTCATAAAAAGCGCTACTGGAATACACCATGACGAGACCGAAAAGCACCAGGCAAGTGGTCAAGAAGAAGAGCAAGTGTGGGGCCATGCGGTCAATCCAACGGTTCATTGGGCAGCCCTCACCAATTCCGCGGTCCAGGCAGTGAACCTCTCGCCCCGGTCCTCGAAAGACTTGAATTCATCAAAGGAGGCACAGGCCGGCGAGAGCAACACTGTATCTCCCGGCTTCGCCCGTTCCCCCGCCAGGTCAAAGGCCTGGCGCATAGTGACGGCTACATCCACTGGCATATGTCCGGAGAGGGCATCCCGGAAGATGAGCCGGTCTCTACCAAAACAGATGGCCCTTGAAATTCTCCGCTCACGAGCAGCGGAGACCAAATCAGAAAGATCCTCACCCTTTCCCTCGCCCCCCACCAGCCAGATGATGCAGCCGTCCACCGAGCGGAGAGCGGCAATGGCGGCATGAGCGTTGGTGGCCTTGGAGTCGTTGATGTAACGGACTCCATTCACTTCACCCGCCACCTCGATCCGGTGTGGCAGGTGGATGGGGTTCTGAAAGAGCGTAACCGCCTGATCCACCGGAATCCCCATAAAAACCAGACAGGCCACACAGGCCATCATATTTTCCACGTCGTGCTGGAAGAAGCCGCTGGTCTGAATTTCACGGCTCCACCCCGGTCCGCCACCACACCAGGTCAAGGTATTTCCCGCCAGAGCCAAACCATCCAGCGAAGCACTCAGATCGCGGCCATACCAGAACAGGCGCCCCCGTGTCTTTTGAAGCGAAGGAAACTGAGCAAGATCCCGGTGCAGCAGAAGGACATCCTCGATGGTTTGGTTTATCGCGATACGTGATTTGGCCAGCACATAGGATTCCATGGAGCCATGATGCCCCAAGTGATCGGGAGCGACATTGAGGATGACCGCAACCCGGGGATGAAATTCGGAGACTGTCTCGAGTTGATAACTGCTCACCTCGATCACCGCCACATCTATTTCCTCATTACGGTCCACCCACTCCGTAATGGGAGTGCCCAGGTTTCCAAGCGCCACAGCCCGTACCCCAGCATCCTGAAAACCCTTGGCGATATTGGTAACCACGGTGGATTTCCCATTTGTTCCCGTCACCGCCACAATCGGAACCTTCAACTCACGGCAGCCCAGTTCGAGCTCGCCCAGAATGGGTATCTTGCGCTCCCGGAAAGAAGCAAACCGCTCCAGTGGAACTCCCGGACTCGTTACAACCTGATCCACCTCGAGCGGCCACTCAGTGACTCCCAGAGACACTTCCACGCCTAAAGCCCGCAATTGACCGGCGCGTTCACGCAATGTCTCCGTATCCGATGCATCCACGGCCAGGACTGGATAACCACGCCGCGCCAGGAAAGCAGCGGCGGAGGTTCCACTTACTCCCAGACCCACCACCAGCGTCTTCTTGTTCTTTCTCCCGGGCATTGTTTTACCTCGTTTTGAGAGTGGCCAGCCCAATCACCGCCAAGAGCGCGGCCACAATCCAGAACCGTGTGATGATCTTAGATTCGGGCCAGCCGAGCTGCTCGAAATGGTGATGCAGCGGAGTCATACGGAAGACACGCTTTCCGGTTAATTTATAGGAAGTCACCTGGATCATGACGGAGACGATTTCAGCTACGAAAACTCCACCAATCACGGGTAACATGAGTTCTTGATGGACGAGGACGGCAATGGTGGCGATGGTTCCCCCCAAGGCTAGCGAGCCAGTATCGCCCATGAAGACCTCGGCGGGGTGGCAGTTGTACCAGAGAAAGGCCAACGCGGCGCCGGCCAGCGCCGCACAACAGACGGCCAGCTCGCCAGCACCACGAACGTAGACAATCCACAGATACCCAGTGGTGAAGTCAACCCGCCCCACCAAATAGGCCACCAAAGCATAGGCCGACGCCACAAATAACGTGCACCCGATGGCCAAGCCATCCAGACCATCCGTTAGGTTGACCGCATTCGAGGTCCCAACCAGAACAAAGATCACCCAGGGGATATACATAATCCCCAGTGGGATTAGCCACTTAAAGAAGAGCACGGTCACGTGGTGCGAAGCTGGGCTCACCGCTTCATCCACACTCGCCCGGAATTGCGTCTCGGGTGGGCAGTAGTAGACCGCGAGAGCAATGACCACCGCTACCAGGGTTTGATAGAGAAGCTTGGTCTTGGCGGAAATCCCTTTATGACTTTTCCGTGAGAGCTTTGCCCAATCATCGATCGCCCCAATGGCGCCATACCCAATGGCGGCGATGAGTGTCAACCAGACCAAAAGGCTTTGCAGGTTTCCACAGATGAGAACCGCCGTAACAAACGACGCGAGGATGAGAATCCCTCCCATCGTAGGCGTATCGGCCTTGCCTTTGTGACGCTCATAGAGTTCAGGTATCCCCTGGCCACGTATCTGTTGACCGATCTTCTTGTGACGTAGCCAACGGATAAAAAGCGGCCCGGATAGAATCCCAGCCAACAGCGCAATCGCCAAAGCCAAAGCGGCCCTGACGGTCAGGTAATTGAACATCCTGAGCGGGCCGAAAGCCTCGTTTCCGAGTTGATAAATCAGGTAAAGCATATGTCTACCACCTGAAGATCAGGCCGCCTCGGACTCCAAGACCTCTTCGGGATAACAGTCCAACATCAAGCGTGGCCGCTCCTCCATGATTTCTTCATCGGCTTCCCTTTCCAGCTCATCAGCACTTTCGGCAAACAGAATCAACATCACACAACCCCCGTTCACGGCCTCAGGCCGAATTGGCGGGTCAAGGCATCCAGGATGCCCTCCATCTTCATCCCCCTCGA
>CAYRBI010000027.1:0-24531 GCA_964422415.1 uncultured bacterium
CCTCCCCCGCCAGGGGGGAGGGAGTTGTATGTTGTTCACGCTTTAGCGTGTGTTTTCCCCCCTCCCCCCTGGCGGAGGAGGGTGGGGGTGGGGGGGGAATGGACACGGAGCAGTTTCTAAATCTTCCCTAATCAAATGCTCCCTCTCTTAACCTCGGCCACACCTCTTGGAGTGTCATCCGTGGCTTCCGGCAGAGATGAACCGGTGTTCTTCTGTTTCCTTGTGTGGGTTCCTCGTAGGAGATCACTTTAACCAAAGTGACCTCCTCATAGAGGCGGCGGAGTTCTTCTCCAGAGATGCCTAGTGTAACCGCAATCTTTCCCTCTTTCGGTCCCGGTCCCCACAGGAAATAGGTCAGGTGTCCGCACACCGCCGGAGGGAGCCCCAACGCCGGGCCATACAGATCCACCGCTCCCGCTTCTCCATAATGGCGGGCTAGGATGACGCACTCCTCTCGTTCTTCTTCTGGTAGGCCGTGATAAACCTCGGCCACTAAACTAGCCTTCTCCTTCCAACCGAACTGGTCGTGGAATACCCCGGTGAGTTCATAGGAGTTTTTAAGAGCCCCGAGGGAGGTCGCCCGGACATATCCATCCAGTTTCTCAATGGGCAGGATGGGAAGGCCAACGGGCGCAACGATCAGGCCTCCTATTACGAAAAGAATTGGAAGGATGATCTTGAGGGAGCGGAGATTCCGCCTTTGGATAAAACCCTCGACCGACACTCCACCCCCAGCGATGAGCATGGGGTAGGCCGGCCCCAGGTAATAGATCTTCCCCTTGGCCACTACCAGGATGGCCAGCACGGTCAGGTAGATCCAGGCCAGGAGGCGGTAACGGCTGCCTGGCCCAGCCTCTGGTGAAACGGCTCTTCGGTTAAAGAGGAAATAGCACAAGCCGGTGACCCACAGCAGGGCATTGGTGGGATGCACATAAAGTACTTGCCCCAGCAGGAACTCTTGAAGAGGGATCCGGCTCATGGTGCCCCGGTTGAGCGCAGTGAGAAATTCCAGAGTTGGCCAGCCATTCCGGATCTGCCACCACAGGTTGGGGGAGAAGATCAGGAAAGCGATACCCAACCCACCCCAGGGCCAGGGGGTGAGTAGATCCTTCCTGAGGGGCGTGGCCAGGATTCCCACGAATAGACCCGCAATGAAGAACACCATCGAGTGTTTGTTCAGTAAACCGAAACCCACCACCACTCCAATCCACAGCCACAACCGTTTGTCATTCTGGAATAAAAACCGGAGAAGCGATGAGGCCGTGGATTCCCGCCTTCGCGGGAATGACGATTTCCGGAGGGTATCGTTGGTTTCGTCATTCCCGCGAAGGCGGGAATCCATGGCCGAGGTAGTTTCCAATAGGCGGTAATTTCTCATCTGGATGAGACGGATCAACAGGAGCGCGGACAAACCCCAGAAAAAGGGTTCGAAAGAGGGCAGGCTGAGGATGTTGCCGGGTAGAAGGAAGACCGGGGCGATTAGGTATCCCAGGCAAGCCAGGGTGATTGCGAACCTTCCTCCCCCCAGAGCACGGGTCATCCAGCCCACAATGAAGAGACTCAAAGAACCGGTCAGTGCCGGGATCAGGCGTAGCGCGGAGAGGCTGTCTCCAAAGAGTTCCTCCGAGAGACGTGCCATCCAGGGTACCCAGGGCCCATGGTCAACATAACCGAAGCTCAGGTGCCTTCCGCAGGAGAGGAAATAGAGTTCATCAAGGTGGTAACCATAATAACGGTTGTAGAAGAGATGGATGAGGAGCTTCAGGAGGGCAAAACAGGCGATCAGCAGGAGATCACCTCTCATGGCTCAATCACATTGCCCATCTGTTCGAGCAGGATTTCCAGATCAAGGGAGTCCACCCGCCCGTCTTCGTTGATGTCCTGGGAGCGTGTAGGGAGGGGAGTCGGGGAAATCGTGGGTGTCGCGGTCCGCGTGGGAGTGGCGGTCCGCGTGGCGGAGGGAGTCATAGTGGGGAAGTAGGTGGGGGTCAGGGTGGGCGTGGGGGTGGCCACCGGTGACAGGGCATTCAGGAAGACAGTCACATTCCCCGCGATGAAAGAGGGCATGACCCCCTCGTTACCCACCGCTAGATCCAATTGCCCATCCTTGTTGAAGTCATCTGTCACCAGGCACATGGTCGTTTGTCCGCTCGCGTTCATGACCAACCGGGTAGCCACATCATAAGACCGCCGGTCCTCCGCTCCGCTATTTCGAATGACCGCTACTTTGCCGTTCCCCGATTTACCCACCAGGGCCGCGGCGATGTCCAGGATGCCATCTCCATCGAAATCACTGGCTTCCACATTGGTGACCTCCTCGCCCAGGTCAATCGCGGTTGTGATCGTGGGTGCGGAGGTAGTCCCATTGCCATAAAGCACCACCACCGAGTCTGCGGTGGAGGTTAGGGTGTCGAAGATGCCCCCATTGGCCACCAACAGATCGAGATGGCCATCCGCGTCCATGTCGCGCATGAGCACGTCATACTCCACATGTGCCCCACTGTCTCCCGTGGGAATATTGAAGGTGGTGGCAAACTGTCCATTGCCATCGGAGAAGAGAACCCAGACGCGCAGACGGTCCACCAGTGCGATGTCTTGCTTGCCGTCCTCGTTGAAGTCACCGGTGTCCAGACTCTCAGCGGCGCTCTGCGCCAGCAGCGAGGCCGAGTAACCCGAGGCCAGTCCTCCTGTCGCGGAGGTCCCGGTGTAGATCCTCAGGCGTGGATTTAAGAACAGGGTCAGAGCCAGGTCCTGGTAATTATCCACCAGGGGATTGAATTGCCCCATCTTGATTGCGGAGGGATTGACTCCCATGCCATCGGTGATCTCCGTGGCCGCGTTAGGGAAAGTTCCTGGGGTGGAGGGATCATTGATGAAGATCATGATTGAGTTGCCGGAGCTGCTGGTGGAATTGGCCGCATGTGCCACTAGGATGTCGGTGAGGCCATCCCGGTTGTAATCCGCCAGGGCTGCGTACTCATTGTCCTGTAGCCCTATATCGGTGGTGGCGTAGCCGACTTGGGTCGCAATCGCCAGGTGACGTGGAAAATCGCCGGTACCGTCCCCATACAGGATTGTGATGAAACCATTGTCGGCGGTCACCAGGTCCAGGTTGCCATCCTCATCCAGGTCGGCGGCCTCGATCGATTCAGGGCCGGCATTGACTTGTGAGGAGATGGGGTAAACACGCGCGGGCAAGAAAGATTGCGCCCCGGCCAGGCGGGGTAGACAGCACAGCACGACCGGAAGAACCCACAGGATTTGCTTTATCTGGACTCTCATGTGGAGTAATATAGCAATGAAGCAATGCGAATTCACGACGGATCGGAGGGAATCACAAGTGAGTTCCACGCCCCCCCCCAAAAAAGCACCCCTCACCGCACACTGCGTGGTCCTGACCCTCAATGATGGGACCAGCGCGACTCACGATCCTCATGGAAAACAAGTCGAATCCCTGCTGCATGAGAAGGGGCATGAGGTCGTCTACCGGCGTGTAATCAAGCACTCCGCCGGCGCGATCCGCGAGGCCATCGCGGAGGCGCTGGCCGATGATGAATGCCAGGTCATCCTGACCCTGGGCGGCACCGGTCTTTCCCACAAGGATGAGGCCTTCGAGACTCTTTCCGCCCTGTATGAGAAACGCATGGTGGGATTTGGCGAACTACTCACCGCGTTGGTATACGAGGAAACCGGTTCGGCCTGCCTGTATGCCCGTCCCAGCGCCGGGGTCATCGAGGGCCACCCTGTCTTCAGCCTGCCCCTTGATTCCATCGCCATCCGGCTGGGATTGGAGAAACTGATCCTGCCTGGCCTGGCGGATGTATTGATTGGGATCAGGAAGTAAGGAATCTTGGAGGACATGGAGAACAGCCGGCTTGATGAGACGGGTTCGTTTTCCACGTGCTCCCGCTTCTCCGCAGTATTTCCATGATTCAATCCATTGCTCGAAAACGGTAAGAAATGAGGAGGTCGTGTAGAATCGTGGAGGATATGGAAAGGAATGGAGGACATGGAGAACAGCCGGCTTGATGAGATGGGTTCGTTTTTCACGTGCTCCTGCTTCTCCGCAATACTTCCACGATTCAACAGAAATCTACTGAATTCTCCAAATTCCACCTTGGCGGATCCATGTCCTCCAGGTAACTTTTCCCTTGGCGCGTGGTGTCTCAGTTCCTCAACATTTTATCCACCGGAGAAGCCCTCATGCCATCTTTTATCTCACGCAAGGGTTACGATTTTGGAGAGGTTACCGACCGGATTCTCAAGTGTGCGATTGAGGTTCACAAGGAACTCGGGCCCTTTTTCCTGGAAAACACTTACCAGGTGGCATTAGCGATGGAATTACAAACAGAGGGGCTAGAGTTTGATCGTGAGTGCTGGGTCGATGTCCATTACAAAGGCCGCAAGGTCGACAAACGGCGGGTGGATTTTCTGATCGAGGATGTGTTGGTGGAAACCAAGGCAAAAAGTGCCTTGGAAAACAAAGACTACATCCAGATCCTCAGTTACCTGAAGGCTTGTGGGTACCAGGTTGGTCTCCTGATTAACTTCGGAGCGTCGCGGATAGAGGTCAAACGATTCGAAAACAGCAAGTCGTTTCCCAAGCAAGAGGAATGAGAACCCATGTAGAATCGTGGAGGACGTGGAAGGGAATGGAGGACATGGAGAACAGCCGGCTTGATGAGGTGGATCGGTTTTCCACGTGCTCCCGCTTCTCCGCAGTATTTCCACGATTCAACACATCTCCCCTCCACGATGAATCTGCTCTCTTGATAAGGCTAGCGGCCCACTAGCGGCCATGCTCTCGTTGACACCCACATGTGCCTATGGGAGTATGGGACATCGTACTTTGCCGAGTTTTATTTCCCATGGACACGCGGAATCATTGGACCTGCCTTGAGGTAATCATTCCCCTTTACAACGAGGAGGAGATGATCGAATCACTCCTTAAGGCCTTGCGTGAGACATTCACCCCGGAGGCCATCGCGGCGGCGCAGCTGAGCGGTGTCCGTTTTGTGATGGTGGATGATGGAAGCACGGACCGGACGGCGGAGCTGCTCGCGGAGGAGATTGCTAAGGGTTTTCCCGCCACACTCTACCGTTTCTCACGGAATTTTGGTCACCAGAATGCGCTGAGTGCTGGTCTGGCGAATTCCTCCGCTGAACTGGCCGCTGTGATTGATGCCGATCTGCAGGATCCTCCCGGATTGATCCTGGATATGGTACGCAAGTGGCGCGAGGGATTTGATGTGGTTTATGGTCAACGGCGCAAGCGCAAGGAGAACTGGCTGAAGAGGTTTTGTTATTGGAGCTTTTACCGGCTTATCGGCGCGCTGGCGGATATCTCTATTCCCTTGGATAGTGGTGATTTCTGCCTGATGGACAAACGGGTGGTGGCCGCGTTGAACAACCTCCCCGAGAATCAACGTTTCATCCGGGGTATGCGAGCCTGGGTGGGATTCCATCAAACTGGACTCGAATATGAACGTCCCCAGAGGTATATGGGGAAAACCAAATATTCTTTCTCCAAGCTCTACCGCTTGGCCACTGATGGTGTGGCCTCCTCGAGTATCCGTCCTTTGAAGGTGGCGCAGGTGTTCGGATTCTCCTATGCGGTTCTCTCCGCTTTTTTATTTGTTCTTATTCTCTTGAATCCGTTTCTCGGTGACACCTACCGGCTACCACCACTAATACTCATCATCAGTCTTCTGATCCTCTCGGGGAATGGCGTCCTGTGTCTCTGTCTCTATATTTTGGGTGCCTATGTGGGACGCAGTTTTCTGGAAATTAAGCAGCGCCCGCCGTATATCATTATGGAGACTATTCCATCTCCGGCCGGCTCCTCAATATGTCAATGTGATGATGCCAATGGCGCTCTATCGCAAGCTAGCGAATGAAACCGGTATTTCACTGGAGAAAACCGAGGTAAAGGATGACTGACCAACTGCCCTCGCATGTGGAGATCCTTTCTCCCCTGGATGAGGTTGTTTTCCCGGATGAGTGGTATCTACTCAACGCCAATGGTCATTTCTGGTTTGAATGGCGGTTACGGGCTTTGCTGAAGCAGTTTTCTTCTCTGGGAATCTCACTCGATATTCCGCTACGGGTTCTTGATATCGGCTGTGGCACAGGCATTATGCGTGACCAGATGGAATCAGTTAGTGGCTGGGTGATTGATGGAGCCGAGTTGAATATCTCTGCTCTCTCGCGCAGCCGTCCGGGGCGAGGGAAGACCTATTACTACAACATTCTCGACCGCAGAGAGGAACTGCGGGAATCCTACGACCTTGTTTTCATCTTTGATGTCCTAGAGCACATCGATCCAACGGAACCATTTCTACGCGCCGCGCTTGATCACCTGCGGCCGGGAGGGCTGCTGGCCATCAATGTGCCGTCTCTCAGGCTGCTCTTCAGCCGTTATGATACAGCGGCCGGGCACCACCGGCGGTACCAGAAATCCACATTAAGGGCGGAGGTGGAACCGCTGGGAATGAGAGTCGAGGACATCCGGTATTGGGGAGCGAGCATGACACCGCTGTTGTTGCTTCGGAAGCTGCTGCTAGCGGCGAGTAAAGATGACAATGACACGATTATCCGCAAGGGTTTTCGTCCCCCGGGTAAGCTCCCACATGCGGTCTTGAAATCGATAATGAAAATAGAAACCACCCTTTTTGGATCTGTTCCCGTGGGTTCATCTTTACTCATGGTGGCCCGGAAGGAACTACCATAAAATGCAGTTATTTCTTCCGGAGGGATCCCACGGGGCAGGTTTCTTCTCTCGATCCCACTCTTGGTATCTTCTCGCTGGACTACTCGCGATCCTGGTTTATGAAAGTCCATGTGTTGTGCTCCAGGAAAATATGGTTCTCCGCATCCATGATGATCTGGAGCCGTTGGTGGCGGTTCAGGCTTTTTCTCATCGTCACGGTTATTGGAATGCGGAGGTGAATCCTTTGTTGCTTGGAGGAATACCGCGGGCCGCCATTTCACCGGAACCAGATATTGCTTCCTTATCTTATGCTTTCCTTCCGCCCTTCTGGGCTTACCGTCTCAATGATTTTGTCATTCGGATAGTGGCCTTTCTTTCGCTTTACTTTTTCCTGAACCGGATCTGGAACGGGTCCGGAGCTTTGATAAGCTGCATCTCGGTGGGATATGCCTTTCTTCCATTCTGGACTCCCTGTGGTGTAACCATTGCCGCGCAGCCAGCCCTGATATGGGCCTTGTATGGGCTTGGAAATCTCCGGTTGTCCCGGAGTGAGATTGTTGCCGCGCTACTTATATTAGTCTTCTACGCATTTGACTCCTACATGGTCTATACAGGTCCTTACATCCTTGTTTTTGCGCTTCTGCTGCTCCTTTTCCTGATCATCAAAAGACGGGGAACGCCCCTCCTGTTGTGTGGTGGTCTGGGGATTCTTGGCCTGGCCTACCTGATCGCCAACTGGGACCTGATCGCGAATGTGTTCGCTGGACAGCCGGTCATCTGGCACCGTGTGGAGTTTTCCAACATACCTGGGGACACATATGAAAAGTTCCGCAAGGCTGTCTATGTGTCTCTCCTCTCGCACTATCATGGGGAGGCCAAGCCCTTCCCCTTCCTCTGGCTGACCATGGGAATTGGATTTTTACCTGTATTGGGACGGTGCCTTCGTCAGATCCGTTCGGGACGGTTCCCGGATCTCAGCGGAGAAGAACGTGTAAAGTGGGTTCTGGCCGGAGTGGGATTTGTTCTCCTGACCGGCGTCTTGTTTTTTATTTACTCCGAGACGAACTACATCAAGTTGAGGGACCGCTCGCAGTTTTTCGCTTCCATCAATTTATCACGGCTCTACCTCTTTCTTCCGTTGGTCTGGAATGTCATCTTCTGCCTCTCCTTGGCGGCGCTCTGGGAGTCAGGCAGATTCTTTCGTTGCGTGGGGTGGGTGCTCGTTTTTACTCAAATCGTTTTTTGTTGGTCCAGGTCCGATTGGATCACGCTTCGTCATGAACCTTCCTTCAAGCAATACCAGAGCGCCGAGCTTTTCGATGAAGCCGAGAGACTCATTCAGAAGCCGCGTGAGTCAGTCCGGATCGCTTGTTTGGGTTTCTTCCCCTCCATTGCGCACTTTAATGATTTCAAAACCGTGGATGGATATTGGTATCTCTATCCTCTCGAATTCAAACACCGTTTCCGGAAAGTGATAGAGAAAGAGCTCGAGAAGTCAGATTCTCTGCGGTTCAGTTTTGACCGTTGGGGCAGCCGTTGCTATCTGGTTAGCGCGGAGCTCTCGAACTCGGGAGTTTTTTTTGTGAAGAAGGAATCCCATCCACCCGCGATCCAGAACCTGGAGATTGACGCCCGTGCACTGAAAGAGCTCGGCGGGGATTATGTCTTTTCTGGAGTTGAAATTCTTAATGCCAGCCAGAACCACCTGCGAGAGGTTGGGCGCTGCCGTAGCAGTTCCACGCCCATTGACCTCTTCATTTATGAGATCATGGAATAAGACGATCCATTGTCAGTATACCTCCGAATCTTCCGCTGTTTTTCCACGTCCTCCATATACTCCGCGGTTCTTCCACGATTCCACACACCTAACAGCCCACCAGCCAGTATTGGATTAATCGAAAAACCAATCGCTGAATCCCCACGGTTTCGTGGTGAGAAACCACACTGCTCCCCACCAGCATATCCCATATATAAAAACACCCAGCCAATGAAGTGTGTCTGGATGGCCAACCCGCTTCCAGTTGAGCAGGGTGATGATGGGGAACACAAGGATTGACAGGATGGCAAGTATCAGGCTGAGTTCGACGGTTACAGCGTGCCATCCGTCCCAGTCAAAGGCTGTGTCATAGGGTAATCTCGTTGCTGTAAGTCTTGCGCGTAATACAAAGGAACCACCCAACAAAAGAGAAATCAACGGAAGGCCACTCAACCCCCAGAAGACCCAATCCAGTACACGCTCAAACCACTTTACCGCCATACCCCTGCCTTCTCATTTTCATCTCTGGGAGGAGCTCCATAGAGCTCCTCCCAGAGGGTTGATCTGACCGAGGTCTCAGTTTATCTCTCTCCCACCCGGTACCACCCCAGACCTCCCAGTCCGAGAAGTTCCCTCAGGCTGATGCGCGTATTCGCCGGGTCTGATCCTTCGAAAAAGAGTTGACGTAGCGGGATGGGCACCTCGCTCCTGGTTTTACCCCAGACAGACTCGAGCACCAGGAGGTCAGAGGGGCCCACCTGATCGTCTCCATCCAGATCAGGCAGGATGAAAGTGGTTTCCGTATCTGTTTGGCTGATGTCTTTGTCGATCAGTAAAGATGGGTCACCCTTGTTAACCGCGGTGTTAAAATCGGTCTCGTTCTTGAAGTCCACATAGTTCACATCCACACGCCAGTATTCCGCGATCTGGGTGTAGAGCGAGGAGATCTCCGGTTCACCCTGGATGAATACCGGGGTCAGACGTCCGCTCAGTTCGGTTCTCGTAACCCATTGCGATCCATCCGTGGATTGACTCCACATGAACAGCGGGACCACGAGGTCGCCATCCGCATCGACAGGATCAGGATTCTCCAGGGTTACCGCCAAGCCGTCGTCGGGAGTCGGATTCTCAGGCAATAGGCGGAAGATTGGTGTGGGTGGTGGTGTATTCAGGATAACGACCGAGTCGCTGGCTTGGGGGCCATTCTGATAGCCATCGTTGGGTGTAACCCGGCATTCGATGACCTGATCGCGCGCCGTGTAGACATTACTGAGCGAAGGTCCGGTGACTGAGTGCAGGCCGTCGGTATTGATCAGGACTCCATCCCGGTACCAGGCATAAGAATAAGTGATGACAGCACCCTCACGGTCAGTGCTACCGGTAGCCGAACAGATCAGATCATCCAGGGTGTAGGGGTTATCCGGAGTGATATCGACCAGCGGGGCGGTGGGAGGAAGATCGCGGATGAGAACTGAGTCGGAGCCCATAGGTCCATCTTGATAATCATCGGCGGGGGTGACCTGACACTCAATCACCTGGTTGCGTTCGGTGTAAAGATGACTGAGCGAGGGGCCGGTGGTGGAATTGAAGCCATCGGATTCGATCAGCATCCCATCGCTGTACCAGGCATAAGAGTAGGTGACTGTGGCTCCCTCGGGATCGGTGCTTCCGGTGGCGGAGCAGAAAAGATCGTCATCTGGCATGGGGTCATCCGGGGTGACATCAACTGTGGGCTGGGTAGGGGGAGTGTCGGTAAGATGATAAACATAAACGACTCCGGCATCAGTTGGGAGATTAGTCTCATCATACGAGGAACCGATGATCACCAGATCTCGCGTGATGCAAACACAACCTCCATAGTAGTCATTTTCGTTTGGATGGGGATTATTGAATGACTGGATTAGACTCCCATCCCTCATGTTAAAGAGATAGGCGGCTCCAACGGCTGGGTCCCCGTTCTTGGAAATCATTGTTCCCCCAACGAGTAGATGCTGATCATTGACGGACACACTTCCAAACCGTCCATATACTGTGGGATCAGGGCAATATATTGTGCGCAGAAGTTCGCCGTTCTGTTCATTGAAGATGTAGACCGCTCCGGAGTTTTCATCTGAATAATCATCATCCATTGCCCCCACTACGGCTTTACCAGGAACGAAGGCTATGCTTATTCCGAAGCTATCAAGTGGATCAGGCGAGGGATTGAGCAGGGTTTGGAGCAGTTCTCCTGACTCGATGTCAAAGATGTAAGCTGCTCCGGAATCTATTCCAGCGGTATTGTCATTACGTGCTGAAATAAGACACTTCTGGCCTGAGACCGCAATCCGGTAGCCGAACAAGTCGCCTTCTTCAGGCGTCGGATTCTCGAAGGTACGGATAACTTCCCCCGTGGCGGGATCCATAAGGTATACGGCTCCTCCCACAGCACCGTTGACGGTATCGCCGGTAGCCCCGACTAAAACAAGGTCGCCATATCTTGCCATGCATTCGGCGAATCTTCCCTCGCGCACTGGATTGGGGCTTCGTAGACGATACAGGTACTCATGGGTGGATGCATTATAGACATAAACAGAACCACTATCCGTTACTTTATCAGTTCCATTACCGCCATTATCATTCATGGCTCCAATAAGCAGCAATCCGCTGGGTGTCAGTACCGACGAACTCCCGAATATATCCAATGAGCCAGGAAATGGGTTGGGATAATCGTAATCGACCACACCCGTCCATGGATTACAGAGAAGAACCCTTCCCGCGTCGTATCCATTCACCTCTCCATAGAATGAAGTGATGGCTATGAGTTCTTCAGAGAAGACCTCAAAACGAGCACCGAACCGTGCACCCGGTGTAGGAGAAGCCGCATTGATCGTGCGTAGTAATTCGAAAGGTTGAGACCATCCATAGGGCGTAATCTGGATTCCAATGATAAAGACTACCACTAACAGATACCAACCCGACAGGCCGTATTTGGACTGCATTGTGTTAACCTCCCGTATCAAGGCGTTGGGCCCAATATGAATCTTGTTATGACAGGTTTAGGAAATAGTCATTCGATGATGTGAGTAAAACAGAGACCTCGTGTCATAATACTATCTATTATGTTTATGTTCCGAATTTACTGGCTGAGAACTGACCGGCTAGTTTTTCGTTAACAGATAGGAGAACATCGAAAATAACGGAAGGATGTGGACGGGCTATTTTCCGCATCCCTCCGAATCTTCTGTAGTTCTTCCGTGATTCGAAAAAAGCTCTTATTTATCTCCTGCCCGGTACCATCCCAAACCTCCCAGTCCGAGAATTTCTCTCAGACTGATACGCGCATTCGCTGGATCAGATGACTCGAAGAAGAGCGGACGAAGCGAACTGGGCACCTCTCTCTTGGTTTTACCCCAGACAGACTCGAGCACCAGGAGGTCAGAGGGGCCAACCTGATCGTCCCCATCCACATCAGGCAGGATAAAAGTGGTCTTCGAATTTGTCCGGCTGATGTCGTTGTGGATCAGTAGAGATGGGTCACCCTTGATAACCGCAGTGTTGAAATCGGTCTCGCTCTTGAAGTCCACATAGTTCACATCCACACGCCAGTATTCCGCGATCTGGGTGTAGAGCGAGGAGATCTCCGGTTCACCCTGGATGAATACCGGGGTCAGACGTCCGCTCAGTTCGGTTCTCGTAACCCATTGCGATCCATCCGTGGATTGACTCCACATGAACAGCGGGACCACGAGGTCGCCATCCGCATCGACAGGATCAGGATTCTCCAGGGTTACCGCCAAGCCGTCGTCGGGAGTCGGATTCTCAGGCAATAGGCGGAAGATTGGTGTGGGTGGTGGTGTATTCAGGATAACGACCGAGTCGCTGGCTTGGGGGCCATTCTGATAGCCATCGTTGGGTGTAACCCGGCATTCGATGACCTGATCGCGCGCCGTGTAGACATTACTGAGCGAAGGTCCGGTGACTGAGTGCAGGCCGTCGGTATTGATCAGGACTCCATCCCGGTACCAGGCATAAGAATAAGTGATGACAGCACCCTCACGGTCAGTGCTACCGGTAGCCGAACAGATCAGATCATCCAGGGTGTAGGGGTTATCCGGAGTGATATCGACCAGCGGGGCGGTGGGAGGAAGATCGCGGATGAGAACTGAGTCGGAGCCCATAGGTCCATCTTGATAATCATCGGCGGGGGTGACCTGACACTCAATCACCTGGTTGCGTTCGGTGTAAAGATGACTGAGCGAGGGGCCGGTGGTGGAATTGAAGCCATCGGATTCGATCAGCATCCCATCGCTGTACCAGGCATAAGAGTAGGTGACTGTGGCTCCCTCGGGATCGGTACTTCCGGTGGCGGAGCAGAAGAGATCATCATCTGGCATGGGGTCATCCGGGGTGACATCGACTGTCGGCTGGGTCGGGGGAGTGTTGGGATGACGATAAACATAAACGACTCCGGCATCAGTAGGGAGATTTGTTTCCTCGTATGAGGAGCCGATGATGATCAAGTCATCCGAGAGATAAAGATCTTGCCCAAAGAAGTCATAGGAAGATGGGTGGGGATTGTAGAATGACTGGATCAGGCTCCCATCCGTCAGGTTAAAAAGATAGGCCGCTCCCTCAAACTCTCTCCCCCCAAATGAAACTCCAGTACCCGCAATCAGTATATGCTCACCGTGGGCGGATACACCTCCAAAGCGTCCATATACCGTGGGATCAGGACAATAGAAGGTTCGCAGGAGTTCCCCGTTCTGTTCATCGAAGATATACACCACGCCGGAGTTTCTTACCGGATTGTCCTCATCACGTGATGTCACAATCGCTTTTCCAGGGATAAAATCAACAGCGATTCCGAAGTTGTCATTGGGATCAGACCACTCATCGCGATCAGGCGAGGGATTGAGAAGGGTTTGGAGCAATTCTCCCGACTCGATGTCAAAGATGTAAGCTGCTCCGGAATCTATTCCCGCTGTGTCATCGTAACGGGCAGAGATGAGACATTTACTTCCCGAGATGGCAATCGCATAGCCGAACAGGTCTCCTTCGGCGGGTGTGGGATTGGTGAAGGTACGGATAACCTCCCCCGTGGCGGGATCCATAAGGTATACGGCTCCTCCCACAGCTCCGTTGGCGGTATCGCCTCGAGCTGTGACCAAGATGAGGTTGCCGTAGCTCACCATCCCTTCAGCGAACCTTCCCTCGGACACAGGATGGGGGCTACGCAGCCGGTACAAGTACTCATGGGTGGCTGCGTTATAAACATAAACAGAACCACTGTCAGTAATCACAGGGGTTCCATCTCCTCCATCATCATTCATGGCGCCGATGATCAGTAATCCGCTGGGAGTGAGTACGGCAGAACTGCCGAAAAGATCTAATGAGTCAGGAAATGGGTTGGGGTAGTCGTATATGACCTCTCCCGTCTGCGGGTTGTACAGAATAACCCTTCCCGCGTCAGATCCTCTTACATTTCCATAAAAAGAGGTGATTGCGATCAGATCTTGTGAGAAAACCTCAAAACGGGCACCGAACCGGGCATCAGTAGTTGGATTAGGTTCATTAATGGTACGCAGGAATTCATAAGGTTGAGACCATCCATACGGGGGAATCTGGATTCCAACGAAAAAGAACACAACCCATAGGCACCACCCCGACAGGCCGTATTTGGTCCGCATCGTGCTAGCCTCCCTCACAAAGGCAATTTAGGAATGTATATTCTAGATATTTCCAAAGCAGACAATAGTAAGTCTTTTTATAATAGTCCAAGAGAGACCTTACGTCAAAAGAAATCTAAATATGATCTTTACTTGCTGAATATACTAGGATAGCCTCATTTTTTTTATTCGTACCCTCTCCACTCCCTTACATCCGAGGTCCCATCCCATGTTTCTACCTCCACGGTGTCTCTGGTGGGTGAGCCGGTGCCGGAGAGCGGGATCTCCACCGTTGGTTCATTGCAGTCATCCGAGGTGATCGTCAGGACCGCGCTACGTGCTCCCAACGCTGTGGGATCGAACTGCAGGGAGAGCGTCCGGGTCTGAAGCCCCGCAAGGGGGTCGGTCAACCCAGTGGTGGGTGAAACCAGGGCGAAGTCGCTGGTGTGAGTCCCCGTGATGGCGATGGATGTGAAGTTGAGGGTACGGTTGCCTTCGTTGCGCAATGTAACTGTCTTGGTCGCCGCCGCGCCACCGCTAACACTCCCGGTGCCGAAATCGACACTGGTTGGTGTGACCGCGATGTTGGGGCCGAGTCCGAACCCGAAGAGCGGAATCTCGATGATACCCTCATCACAATCATCGGTGGTGATGGTCATCACGCCCTTCTTGCGGCCCGGACTGGTGGGGTTGAAGGCCACCACGAAGTTACGTTCCTGGAATGGGGCGATTTCGGTGGTGGCATCCGCGACCGAGTAGTCGGATAGTGAGAAGGTGATCCCTCCCGCCAGGAAGTGGAGCGGGAGGTTGCCCCGGTTCCGGATCGTCACGGTCTGCGTGGACGCTGTGGTGGCACAGGTGTAGGTGTTCTCGAAATCGAGTGCGAGCTGGCCGCTGGGGATGTCGATCTCGGGAGCGATTCCAAAGCCTGTGAGTGGAATGCTGATCTGGGATTCATCATAGTCATTTGTGTAGATCATCATCCGCGCACGACGACGGCCTTGTGTCGTGGGATCGAAGGCTACCTCGAACAGCCGGCTGGTTCCCACCGGGATGGCATCCAATGCCTCGGTGGTGGGGGAGAGGATGTAGAAATCATTCCGGGCCCGGCCCGTGAACTCAATTCCCGGTCCCACAAACTCAAGGGGCCGGTTCCCCTTGTTCTGGATGGTGAAGGTCTCGCTCGCATAAGTCTCTCCGCAGAGGGAGACCCGTTCGAACTCTAGCGACAGGTCGGCGGGAAGGATCTCGATGTTGGCACCAAGCCCGAATCCAAAGACCGGAATCTCGATCACTCCCTCATCGCAATCATCCGTGGTGATGACCATCATGCCCTTCCTGCGTCCCGGAACAGTGGGATTGAAAGCCACCACGATGTCACGTTCCTGGAAGGGTTCGATTGCCGCGGTGGCGTCTACGTTGGGTGACACGATTGAGTAATCGGGCAGCGAGAAGGTAATGCCACCGTCCAGGAAGTTGAGCGGGGTGTTGCCCAGGTTCCGGATGGTTACGGTCTGCGTGGGCGCCGTGGAGGTGCCGGTGTAGGCATTCTCGAAATCGAGACTGAGCTGATCGCTGGGGATATCGATCTCGGGAGCGGTCCCAAAACCTGTCAGAGGAATGCTGATCTGGGATTCATCGCAATCATTCGTGTAGATCATCATCCGCGCCTTACGGCGGCCTCTCACCGTGGGATCGAAGGCCACCTCGAACAGCCGGCTGGTTCCCACCGGGAGGGCATCCAAAGTGCCGGAGAGGAGGTAGAAATCATGCCGGGCTAGGCCCGTGAATCCGATGCCAGCATCTACAAACTCAAGGGGCCGGTTCCCCTTGTTCTTGATGGTGAAAGCCTGGCTGGCATAGGTCCCTCCGCATACCGGGACCGGTCCGAATTCCATTGACAGATCGGCGGGTAAAATCTCGATCTCTGGGCCGAGTCCGCGCCCGGAAAGGGCTACGCTGACCGTGCTCTCATCATAATCATTCGTCAGAATCAACATCTGGGCTTTACGGCGTCCATAGGAGACCGGGTCGAAGGCGATCACCAAGGTGCGTTCCTCACCCGGGGGGAGGGGATCTGCCGCGCCGGTGGTGGGTGAGACCACGTTATAATCAGCAACGCCCACTCCAGTAAAGATGATCCCCTGGCCGGTGAAGCTGAGCGCTCCCATCCCAGTATTGCGGATGGTGACCGTCTGAGTGGCCGAGTCCGCTCCGCATACATCCAGCGCATCGAAATCGAGCGAATCAGGAGTCACATCGATATCGGGATCGACCCCCTCTCCAGTGAAGGGGATGATGATGCGCGGCTCATCTCCATCATTGGTGGTGATGACTATCCCTCCCTGCCGTAAGCCTAGGTCAGACGGATTGAAAGCGATATAGAGTGCACGGGTTCCATCGGGTGGGATGGCTGATGCCGTGATCGAGGCGGTGGAATTGAGCACCTCGAAATCAGAAGCCTGAGCTCCCGAACGGATGATTCCGGGCGGGATGAAGGACAAGGGCATGTTCCCGATGTTGTGGATGATGATGGATTGGCTGAGAGTATCCCCCGCATGGATATTCCAATCGCCGAAGTTGAGCTTCTTGGGCAAAACCTCGATCTCCGGAGCGAAGCCGGTTCCTGAACCGATCAGGGCCACCGAGGCGGTGGGTTCCGCGCAGTCATCGGTGTTTATTGCAAGCGTGGCGTTGCGGATATACAGAGAGGACGGATTGAAGGCGATGACCACCTCACGGGTTGTGCCGGCCTGGAGGGGCGCAAGCAGCGTGGGGGTGGGGGTATCGATGAAGTACTCGGCGGAGGCCTCTCCCAGGAAGGTGAAGCTCTCGTCAGTAAAGTTAAGGTAATAGTTCCCCAAGTTACGGATATACACTGTCTGGGTGGCGGACTCAGGGCCGGGCGGGGTTGGATTGATATCCACGGTACCGAAGTCCAGCTGGGTGGGATGTACATCGATCTCCGGTTTATTCCCACGTCCATACAAGCGGATCCGGATGGTGGGACGGTGGCAGTCATCCGTGGTCATGACCAGCCTGGCACGGCGTAGGCTCTTGGCCAGGGGATGAAAGGCGATTACAAGGGTGCGGGTGCGGTTAGGGGCCAGGGGACGGGTCAGCTCGCTCCCGGTGGGAGAGAGAATCCGGTACTCGGAGGCCGCTGGGCCCTCGAAGGAGAAACCATCGCCGGTGAAGTTCAGGGCGCGGGTGCCTTCATTCAAGATGGTGAGAGTCTGTGTGGCGGATACAGCGCCGCAGACCGCCAGGTCGCCGAAATCGAGTTCCTCCTCCGGTGGGGTGATGGTGATAATCGTTTCCTCGCCCCGGCCAGAGAGCGGTACGATGAGGGTGCCTTCATCACCATCATTCGTGGTGATGACTAACCGGGCGTTACGCGGCCCCAGGGCCGTGGGCAAGAAGGCAATCTCAATGGTGATTGAGGCTCCCGGCGCGAGGGGGTTGGCTACCAGCGTGGCGGTGGGAGTCAGGATGATGAAGTCCGCACGTGCCAAGCCGGTAATTGCGAGACCCTTGCCAGTCCATTCGAGGGGCTGGGTTCCGATGTTACTGATGCGGATGGCTTGTGCTGGGGAGAGTCCCGCGCAAAGGTCGCGTCTCCCGAAATTCAACCTTGCAGGATTGATCCGGATTTCCGGCGCATCGCCAGTACCTGTCCCGCTCAGGATCGCCTCGGCGGTGATCTGGGGGCAGGTGGTGCTATAAGCAATGCTGTTCGCCACCAAGGTGGCGTTGCGGATCCGTAAGGAGGAGGGGTTGAAGGCGATGGTCAGCACCCTTTCCTGTCCAGGAGCGAGCGGATTGGTGGTGCCGGTGACAGGCGCGATAATGGAGTATTCCCGCGAAGCCTCTCCCAGAATGGCCAGACGGCTGAACTCAAAGGGCACATTCCCCACACTGCGTAGGGTTACCGTCCGGGTGGCTGAACGGTCAGGTGGGCCAATTTCTACATTCCCGAAGTCCACATAGTCTGGGATGATCTCAAGATATGAATCGTTACTAATGCCTTCCAGACGGGCCAACGAGACCGGTTCATCGGGGTCATCCGAGAGGACCTGGAGATAGGCGATTCGGGTACCTGTCGCGGTGGGCAGGAAGGCGATGGCCACCTCCCGGCTGGCTCCGGCGGGCAGAGGGGCCATTAACTCGGTGGAGGAGTTGATGATTCTATAGTCCGCCGAGGCGGGCCCAATGATCGAGAAGCCGCTGAAATTCAGATCGGAGAGGCCCCGGTTCCAGATCTCGAGGGTCTTGGTCGCTTCCTCGCACCCATATCTCAGATCTCCAAATAACAGCGGCGCGCCGGTGATCTCGATCTCCTGCGGTAGTTTGATTGCGAAAGAATGACCCTTGTTCCAATCGGTTACAGTCGCTGTGATCGTGTTGCGGGTGATGTCGAGGATCTGACCAGCGATGTCCGTCCATGTATCCAACTGAGTTCCAGTGTTGTCATATCCCCCTTGGTACAATCGCAAACCAGGTTCGTACAGCCTGGTGATTTCGGAATCAAGGTATTGGAAGGTAATTGTGGTAGTGGTTGTGTCGTCGATTGAGGAAGACAGAGATACTTCCCATACAACATCGGCCAGGTCGGACTGCGTTGCATTCCCGAGGGTTTGCGCGAGTTCTTTGGAACGATGAAGTATTACCCAGATCTGCCCCCGGTCATCGCTGGAGTTTTCGATGGGAGTAAAATCGATCCAGGTACGGGCTACGGGAGAGAGGTGTCCGCCAACCCCCCGCCGCTTTCCGGAGATTGAAAAATTTTCTATCACCGTGGCGCTTTCCGCCGAGCCATCTCCAAAAATCAAAGCCCCGAGTCCGGCGTTGTTGTCCGTGGGCGTGAAGTAGGGATTGTCACCCAATCGGGCCGAGGTGATAAAATCGGCGAATCCATTACGGTCCACATCCGCGCCTGACTCCACGCCATACCCCAACAGGTCGCCCTCGTTGTCACCCCAGACCATCACACTGGCCGAATCGGTCATGGAGGTGATCACTGAATTTGGGAGGTTTATGGATGCGTTAATCACATACACCTTGCCGGCGTTGGTTCCTCCGGATGGATCCGCCTGAATCGCCCCCACGATCACATCATCATTTCCATCCCCGTTGATATCTCCCGCCGCGACGGAAACCCCCAGCAGGTCATTCACGTTTTCTCCCAAGATATAAGTGGTGGCATTAGTGGTGGAGGCCAGGTCAATGATCTCGCCACGCTTAATCCAGTTGCTATACACCACATATGCCTTCCCGGCGTTGGTGTCACCATCGGCGTTGGCGTACAGGGCCCCAATGATGATCGTATCGTTGTATTCGGACCCGGTAAATTTTGCCATGTTTCCCATGGCGACAGAGCAACCCGCGTGATCGCCAATTGTCTCACCGAGGATCCGCACCTCTTTGACATCGGCATTGATCGAGCCATCGGTGTCCAGATCCACCACCGAACCGGAGGCGCTGGCTATACCCGGTTTGCCGGTTTTTCCATCAACCACATATACCTCGCCGGCGGCGGTCCTGCTGTATGGACTGGCGCCCGGAGCCCCAGCGATGACATCATCGATTCCGTCACCGCTCACATCGCCGGCCGCAAGGGAGAAACCGAAGTGGTCTCCAGCGTCATCACCATAGATTTGTGTTTCTCCATCCCGGCCCACGCTCCCAGCCAGGTCGATGGTGGTCGCGGAGAGGATCCGGCCACCATACACCACATAGGCCCGGCCTACGTTCGAATTGGTTCCATCATCCGCGAAAGGCGCTCCCATTACGGCATCGTCATAACCATCGCCGTTAATGTCTCCCGCAGTGACCGAGAAACCGGCGTTGTCTCCCGCTGCTTGTCCGTAAATGCTGATCTTCTGGTTGGGGAAAGATTTCGCGCTCAGTTCGAGAGTGGTATCGGGCAGATGTGGGCCGCCATAGATGACCTGCACCTCGCCCGCGTTGGTCCGGTCCGAGGGATCACTCTTGGGAATACCGATGATCACATCATCGAACCGGTCGGAGTTGAGGTCTCCGCAGGCCACTGAGTAGCCCGCCTGGTCGGTATTGCTCGCGCCCAGAATGCGGGTTTCGCCGTAGAATCCGGGGCGGTTGTTGAGATTGACGGTCTTGGTAAGGAGCGTGGAGGTGCCATACAGGATGTACACATCCCCGGCGTTGGTACGTCCATCCGGTTCGGTCCCGGTCGCGCCGATGACCACATCATCATACCCGTCGCCGTTAATGTCTCCAAAAGCAATTCCATTTCCATTGGAGGAGCCGAGGAAGTCGTCCGAGTTATCACCATAAATGCGGGCCACCGGGGAGGATTCCTCTCCTGGCGGAACATTGAGATCGATCACAGGTGGCAGATCGGCGTTGTGAGGTGAGAAGGTGTAATAGGTCTGTTCGTTGAATTGTGTATAGAAGACCTCGGCGCGGACCTCATTGCGATTTGTGTCCAGGGTTTGCGAGGCCACCTGTGTCCAGGGACCCGCTGGGGAAATAGCGTGATACAGGATGAGTCCCCGTTCATTCATCCCCGTCTTTTCTGAATCAAGGTACTGGATCGTTACCGTGGCGGTGGTGAAACCCACCCGGTCGGAGCTGATGTGCCAAAGGGCTTCGGACTTGCGTGCATTGGGATCATCGAAGCCACTGACTGAAGCATTTGAGCGGGAGAGGGAGACTGAAGCCAAAGAGGTGTTCGTTCCACCGTTGAATTCGAGCCAGACCCGGGCCACTGGGGAAAGACGCCCTCCAATGCCACGCTTAGGGGCTACTCCCGAACGGTAGAATTCATTGAAAGAGGCCACCTCAGTGGTGCCATCTCCGAAGATCACATAAGCCGCCCCGCTGTCGTTATCGGAACCCAGCCGGGGGTTATCCCCATAAATGGCCGAACCAGCGAAATCGGCGTATCCATCCCGGTCTACATCGCCCCCCGCCTCGCCACCATATCCGAGCAGGTCGAGTGAATGCTCTCCGGTAACCATGATCGTTCCGGTAGTGTTCGCCAGGTCCACAATCGCGGTGTTCTGGAGCAAGGGAGCGGGGACCACGATCAATCCACCCGTGTCACCTCCGGCGGTGCCATCGGCTCCCACCACTCCGAGAATGACATCATCACGGCCATCTCCATCAATATCGCCACCCGCCGCCGACCAGCCCACCATATCCGCGGCTGTGCTCCCGCGGATTAATGTGGCGGTGGCGGGGCTGAAAGTGTTCGCCAGATTGATGGTGTTGGTTTGGTCCAACGAGGATTTCCCGTAAATCACATAGGCTCCCCCTACGCTGGCTTGGGCGCCATTGTCCACCCCCACCGCGCCGATAATCACATCGTCATACCCATCCGCGTTGACATCCCCCGCTCCCATCGACCATCCCAGATGATCCCACTTGCTATTGCCATATATTTGGGTGATGGGTTCCGATGTAGAGGAGAGATTGATGAGGGAACTCAAGGAACTGGAACCATAGATCACATAGGTGATCCCCTTGGTGATTGAGGAGACGGTGGCTGAATAGGCGCCGAGAAACAAATCGTCATACCCATCCCCATTGGCGTCGCCGCTGGCCACTGACCAGCCCAGGAAGCCCCCCGCCTGGGTGCCCAGGATGCGGACAAAGCCATTGGTGGAGGGTGTATCCCGCAGGTCGATTGTGGCGCCCGCGATGTCCGTGCCACCATACACCACATACACCTCGCCCGCGTCGGAGAGGCCCCCGGGGTCAGCCGCGCGAGCTCCGATGATCACGTCATCATACCCGTCGGCGTTGATATCACCTGAGCCCATCGACCACCCCGCCAGATCGCCGGGGGTATATGTGATGGATTCGGTCGCGCTCGTAAGGCCCGAACGCCCGATGATGCGTGTCTCCCCATATGTCCCCGCGTCCTTCGACAGGTCGATGACCTTGCCAGGGCGGGTCGCGGAACCATAAATCACATAGGCCTTTCCCGCATCGTATTCCGTGGTGGCCCCGCCAATCCGGTCGGCGAACAAGGCTCCAATCAGGATGTCATCGAAGCCATCGCCGTTAACATCGCCACTGGCCACCGAGTACCCCGCCGAGTCGCGGGGATCATCTCCATAAACCCGTGTTGTCCGCCGCAGGGTTGAGTAATACGACAGGTTGACTATGGTGTTTGGAATAGTCGCCCCGCCATACACCACATAGACCACACCGGTGTCGGTCGCCTGGGGGAGACGTGGATCGGCCACATACGCCCCGATCAGCATGTCATCGAATCCATCCCCATTCACATCTCCGAACGCGATGCCATTGCCATTCTCGGAACCGAGGTAATCCCCGGCATTCTGGCCGTAGATCCGGAGCACGGGAGTGGCGTCCCCGACCGCAAGATTAATCAACGCAGGGAGTTCCGCGGCTTGACAGACAAATGAGATTGTCAGGGCAAGGATGACCAACCCTCCCCTTATGGTTGACAACAGATGCATGATTGCCCTTCCCGTATCTTATCGGCCCTCATTCCGGAAGTTTCCTCATTCGGATAGCCGGCATTTCCACCCAACAGAAACATCAGACGCCATTGTAATGGTAGGGGTACGATAGAAGATAGAACAACATTATTTTGTGTAAATGGGGTGACCATCTGGGAATACCCCGGATGGCTTCCTAGTATTTCTTGTTTGGAGGTGCTCGCCATGATGGATTCTCGGCCTTCTGTCCAATCTGGGGAACAGGTTTTTGTTTCATGTCACCGGTATGACCCTTTCCGCCGTTTCATCGTTCGTTTCCTGATCCCCTGTGTGGGGATCCTGGTCATGGTGGTGATACTGACGTTGATCGTGATTTTCAATGTGACCATGAAGAGCCAGATTCCGCCGGAATTCTGGGGCGCGTTGATGGGTGTGGTGGCGGGCGCGGGTTTGATGGGAGTATCCCTCGCGCTGGGCCTTCTGGCTTTGGGGTGGTATCTGCGGCGGAAGTTCTACGGAACCTCCCTCCAATGTGATGACCAGGGCCTGCTTTACCGGTCGGGCGGAAACGAGATCAATGCCTCCTGGGATTCTGTCAAGATCGGGAGGGTTCTGGAGCTGGGACGGATGCAGTCCGCCGTTCTAGAAACCCCCCAAGGGAAGATCCGTATCGATCCGAGCTATGTCGATGAGGCGGGGCCCCATCCCAAAGTGCGGGTCAGCTTCGGCAAGGAATTTTTAGTCTATCCGGATGGCACACGGATCCCTAGTAAAATCAGGGAGAATGAACTCTTCCGGCTGATCGAGGAGCGTACCGGCGCGGCTTCCCGTCAGTAACCTGTTGTAAATGGATGTAGCCGTGGACTCCTCTCTTCGCGGGAATCCACAATGTCACCAGAACGGTGAGTATATCGACAGGTTGTCAGGCCTCACTTGAAGGGCACCAGACTCTTGATCTCCTCCATCGCCCCGTAATCGGTGTGATCCAGGATCATCGGTGTGATGGCGATGTTCCCCGAGAAGATGGTTTCGACATCGCTGCCGGGCCGGGCTGGACGGAGGTGATAGGGACCACAATAGGACAGTCCCTCGGGGACCTCCTGGTGTGTTTCATAGGCGACCGCGAGGGGATCGATTGACATGGGCACAACACGGACGGGAGGGAGCACTCCCTTCTCCCCAATGCAGGGGAAGTTGACATTCCAAAATCCCACACCCTTGTTAATCACCAAGGGGATGAGCCACTCCAGCAACGGCGTGACCCAACTCGCGGTCCGTTCCCAGTTCCGGAGTTTGTCCTTGCCGGTGATCTCCGATAATGCGATTGCGGCGCAGCCCAGGGCCACCGCCTCACGCGCCGCCGCGAGTGTCCCCGAATAGAAGGCATCCACCCCCAGGTTTGCGCCAGCGTTGATCCCCGCCAGGACTAAGGGTTGTTGGCCCGCGAACAGGTCCAACCCCACAATCCCAACCCGCGAACAGTCGGCCGGGAAGCCATCCACCACCACCCCCTGCATATCACCAATCGTCAGGGGCTCTACCCGGATCGCCTGCCTCGGATCCACCGTGGCGGCATGGCCACGCACCGACCAACCCCGCAAGGGCGCGGCCACCCGCACATTGGTGTAGCCAAGCGCCTTAACACAATCCCACAGGGTCCTGATCCCTGGGGCGTCGTAGCCATCATCGTTAGTGAGAAGTATGGGGGTGTTCAAGACAAAGTCTCCTGTTATTTGGAGTATAGAATCACGGAACACTGCGGAGGGATCGGAAGAACCGGAAACAATAACCGCTGCCTGAGCCTCGCTTGTGTGGATCTACCTCAGTTTTCTTCCACGTGCTTCCTTTCCCTCCAAGAATTTCACGATTCAAGCAGGAGGTCTAGGGAACTTGGCATTCATCTTCACCAACAACTGAATATTCAAAAAATCGTGGATTCCCGGCTCTCTTGGAGGCATCCAGAATTTC
>CAYRBI010000027.1:24631-35121 GCA_964422415.1 uncultured bacterium
ACCGGATGCGGGAAGCGCATTTTCCAGGCATGAAGTGTCAGCTCCGGTTCCCGTGAGGGCCGTGCGCGGTGGCGCCCATACAGAGGATCCTTCACCAGGGGATGCCCCAGTGCGGCCAGGTGGACCCGGATCTGATGAGTCCGTCCGGTGAGTGGCTCGCAGGTGAGTAGGCTGTGTTCTCCCCGTGAGACCAGTACCTTGAACAAGGTCTGGCAGGGGAGTCCCTGTCCCGTTAGAGCGATACGAAAAGCTCCCTTACGGGCTTTCTCCAAGGGCTTGTCAAACAGGACCTCTCCCGTCTCCAGAGTACCCTCCACCAGGGCAAGATAGGTCTTGTGAACCTGGCCGCTGGCGAAAGCGCGGGAGAGTTGAGCGCGGGCCTGTTGTGTCCGTGCGATCAGGAGGAGCCCGCTGGTTCCCTTGTCGATGCGGTGCACAAAGAGGGGTGTTTCGCCGAACTGCTCCTGGTAGAGGTCTCCGGCGGACACAACCCCAGTATTGTCCTTAAGCACTGCGATCCCGGCGGGTTTGTTGAGGATCCGGAAAGAGGGAGCCTCGATGAGGACTGGTAGGGTTGGGGTGATCATCGCGCGGTCACCTTGACCTCGATGGAGTCTGGGCGGGAGCCGGGGGTGAACTCGACCACCTGTGTCTTGAAGCGGAACCGCGCGGTATCCGGAGCGTCCAGGAAGGGCTTCAACTTGTTGGCCACCTCAGGACTCCCGAAGTCCTCCACCACTAACCAATCACCTGGTAACGAAATCTTCGAGTGCTGTTCAAAGAGCCGTTTGGAGATGACACAGGTGGCTCCCTGCGCCACACGGTCACGGACCGCCGTGAAGGTGGTGGCTGAAAGGGCATGACCGCACACCACCAGGCAGTCCACATGCGCCAGAGGTTCCTTACCCACTCTGTGGTCGAACACCGCCACGCTGTCGATGGGAACGAAGAAGTCCTCCACCCCATCGGGATAGACAAAGGGATTATTGGTGCTGATCGCCCCCGCATGAGCCTTCCCGTGGGTAAGAACCGGCCAGACCTTGAGCCACTCGGAGGCGGCCTCATCGAGCGGTATCTCGCGATTGCCAAGCAGCCGGTTCCGCGATGCCACTTCATCATGCCCCGATCCCTCGGAGAACTGCCCCCAGCCTCCATCGGGCATACGGATGATGGCCACTTTCGGATCATACTCGCGCCAGTTGATGAAGCGTGGGTGCGCGGGGACATAGTTTTTGAAGAACTCCGCCACCACCTGGCCATGCGCGGTTAGGGTGTAGGTGCTGGAAAGCGGTTCTGTTCCAGACCAGGCCAGGAGAGATCCCATTGGACTGGCTTCGGGATGACGTGGTTCCTTGCCGTGGTAATCAAGGTTCTCGACATACAGCCGTTCCGCGCCCAGCCAGTAGCCCATCATCAGGGCGGAATGCAATGCCTCGGGTGAGTGCCCTGGGTAGAGCCCCCGGTTCCAGAGATCGGGCGAGGCCGAGAAGGTGGTGGTCTCCTGATACTGGACCGCCGCGCCGAGAGCCACTGAGAGCACCACCGAGCTCAGGCTTTCCTTGAGCAGCTTCGGGGCGATATCCCAGCCCGCCCGTGCGAACAGGTGGAACAGATCCGGCCAGACCTGCTCAGTCTGAAGGCGTACTCTCCCCGCGTAGTGTTCCGTCCGTAGACGACGGCATTCTGAGACCAGCTTCTCGTAGGCCTCCTCCAGGGGCATCCCATGGGTGTTCACCAGAAAGGGTTGATCGAACTCATCTTGTGGAAAACCGGAATACTTGTTGTTAGAGAGCAGCATGTGCTCACACTCGTCATAGACAATCCCCTGAAAGGCGGGTGGTTCCGCGGCCAGGGGAGGAAGCAACGGATTGAGCCAATCCATACGGAGATCCCAACGGTGGATGCCACCGGAATGCTCGAACTCGTTCACCCCGGGAGTGACCTCCACCCGCGAGACGAAGTTGGGCATCTCCACATTGAGCATGTACTGAAGCCCATGCGCTCGCATCCCTTGATCGATGGCCTCAAGTCGCTCACGGGTCAGTTCCGGGTTCTTCTCCCCCATGTGGCTGACCGGGAAGAAATGGTAGACCACCAGCTTCGCGCCGAGATCATTCAAAGCTTGGAAGAGGGGTTCGTGATGCCAGTCCTCCAAGCCGGATTGAGGGATGAATCCACCGGCGTTGTCGATGCCGGGGAGGACGGGGATGGGGGGGGGAGCAGGTTGAGCCAAGGTGCCCATCGAAACCAGGAGATGGGTGACAAGGGCAGCTGGGATCAATAGAGTGCGCTTCATATCTGGTTATTTCTCCAATCAGAAAGGAGGTTGCCGAGTGAATCCTTACGTTCCGGATACGCTTCCACCGGTGGGAGTGGATTTCAATGGTTTGATTGGCCTGATCGGCGAGGCCAATGCGGCCTTGGCGCGATACGATGGACTCCTCCAAGGGATTGTCAATCCAGAAGTCCTCCTTTCCCCCTTAACCACACAGGAGGCTGTTCTTTCCTCCCGCATCGAGGGAACTCAAGCTACATTGGATGAGGTCCTCGAACACGAAGCCGGTCAAGAGATGCCGCCGGAGAAAACTCAGGATATTCATGAGATCATCAACTACCGGAAGGTTCTGCGTATTGCCGCGGGTGAGTTGAAGAACAGGCCCATTTCACTTTCTTTGGTTAAACAGATGCACGCCACGTTGATGGACAGTGTCCGGGGGGCCAGTAAAAAACCGGGAGAGTTCCGCATCGAACAGAATTGGATTGGCCGCCCCGGATCTCCAATCGAAGAGGCATCCTATGTTCCACCCAGCCCTCTTCAACTCCTGGACCACTTGGAGGCTTGGGAGATGTATCTTTCGCAACCTGACAAAGATGCACTGACCCAGACCGCAGTCATCCATGCCCAGTTCGAGATGATCCATCCCTTCATGGATGGAAATGGGCGTATCGGCCGCTTGCTCATCCCCCTTTTCCTTGTTCAACGGAAAATGATCAGTACTCCCATGTTTTATATGTCGGGTTACCTGGAGGCCCACCGGGATGTGTACTACGAGAGACTTCGAGCGGTTTCCCAAGACAAGGATTGGGAGGGGTGGATCCGGTTTTTCCTTCAATCGGTTGTGGAACAAGCCCAAGAAAACTCCGGGAAAGTCAAAGGCATTTTGAATCTCTATGCCTCGATGAAGGAGCGGATCGTATCAATTACACATTCGCAATATGCCATCAATGTACTCGATGCTATCTTTGATATGCCTATATTTATATCCTCAGTTTTTGTGACCAGATCCACTATTCCAGCGCGTTCGACCGCCCTTTCAATTTTACGGCAGCTGGAAAATGAGAATATTATTAAAGTAATGCGAAAATCGAGTGGTCCATATCCAGCACGCTATTGTTTCGGAGAGCTCATTAATTTGATCGAAGGACGGGAAATTGTGTAAAAGTAGACTTTCGGCTTTTCCTTTAGTGTCCAGTGAAATGGGGTTTCACTGTACACAAGCGGTATTTGTGTACAGTCTACTGGACACAGATCACGGCTAGTTTGTGTAATCCTAATCGTGTTGCCACTGCCTTCCCTTCTCCTCCGCGATCCTTTGGTACACCTCTTCCAGCCGGTCTACGGTCCATTCCCAGGTGTAAGGTTGAATGGCCGCCGCTGCGGCTTGCCCCATCGCGGCGAGATCGGCGGAGTGGAGCGCCTCCTCCAGGTAGCGGGTGTAGGTGGGGATGTCATTGCAGTCCTCCAGCACCCAGCCGGTTCGCCCATGCTCCACGAAATCCGCCGCCCCGACACTCCGTGCGGTCAGGACTGGACAGCCGCAGGCCATCGCCTCCGGGATCACATTCCCGTAACCCTCAAAGAGCGAGGCCAGCACCACTAGATCAGCGGCGGCATACAACCGTTCGATCACTGGCTCGCGTCCCCGGAAAACCACTCTCCCTTCCAGGCCGAGTTGCGAGACGAGACCCTCCCAGCGCGCGGGTGGGTCATTTCCGGCGATGGCCAACATCCCGGTAAAGGCGGGTTGCATCCCCGCGAGAGCCTTGAGCAACTGGGGGAGCCCCTTCCGCAACCCATCTGTTCCAGCGAAAACGATGAGGGGAACCTCCCCCCTCTCCCTTGGGGAGAGGGGGGCTGGGGGGGTGAGGTCTTTCAGACCAAGTTCATAACGCATCTCCGCACGGTGCTTTCTACGTACATCTGGATTGAGTCGCTCTGGATCAATCCCATTGGGGATAACGATGAAACGGTCTTCAGGAACATGGTAATGGCCCACGATCTGCTCGTGCTCCATGTGGCTGAGCGCCACCACATACTGGTAGTTCCCTGGTTTGAAAACCTGTTCTTCCACCCATAGATTGGCGGCGTGACGTGGGTTGAGGCGGAGTCTGTTCAGTGAGGTGTTTGGGTACCTCGTCTTCAACCAGTTAATTTGAAGGCCACCCCCATGCCAGAAGAGGTCGTTGGGGAAAGCCTGGGTCATGGCATGGACCACATCGAACTTGAGCCTGGAGCGTTCCACCTCGCGTGGGGCATTCCAGGCGAAGGAGAGGATCTTGAGTGGCGCCCACCAGCGGACCATGGGCACCCGGTGGATCACCACACGGGGATCGGGCTCTCCCTCCACATCATGTACGAACAGGTGCACCTCATGCCCGCGCTCCGCCAGCGAGCCTGATAGCCGTACAAGATCATATTCGCCCCCTCCACGTTGGAGGGAATAACGCTTCATCAAGAGGGCAATGCGCATGAAAGACATGCTCAATAACGGATCTCCACTGTTCCCGCTTGTCCGGTCAGATCCCGCACCCAGATCCAATCGCTATCGCCCGAGTGGTATTGCTCATAGGGGGTGGCCTGCCCATTAAAGGTGGCGCTCTTTACCGTTGTTCCCGCTGGGATGGGACCGAGACGGAGGCTGATCTTCTCCACGGGACGCTCCAGTCCGAAGGTGAAGGTCTGCCCGCCGGCTTTCCGGTCATAGGTGTAAGCGCAGAGCTGGCGGCTCTCTCCGGTGAGCACTGGGAACTTGTCAATCGACAGATGCGTCCAGGCGGCGGGATAACGCGGTACCAGCCGCAGATGCCGTGGGTCGTTGTCATCGAAACCGAGTATGAGGCGCAGGGCCTTGGTGCTCTCGCCCACATGGACATCCTGGCCCATGTAGCCATTGACTGGCAGATAATACTTGCCTGAGCGATGGACAATGATCCCCTCTGGGCCTGTCCAACCACCGAACTTGGGCAAATAACAATACCGCAGCATCAAGTCTAGGAACTGTTCGGCATCGCCCATCTCATCCAGGATCAGGGCGGCCTGTGTCATGTATCCTTGGCCATAACCATACATGCGCAAGCAGTTGTAGTTTTTCTCTTTCATGAGGACCCGGTAGGAGTTACGGCTGATTTCGAGGCAACGGCGGCCGATCTCATCACCGGCTGCACTGTCATCGAGCGGAGTGAAGGTATCGCCGTCACTGGCTAAGGTAACAGGGATTAACTTGTGGGCATGGTCCTGCCAGTCGTTGTGCGGGTAAGTGTGCCAGACCGGACCCGAATCGGCCTGGTCGACTAGATGATCCAGACACCCCTGACGCAGGCGGTCATAGAGTTTTGTCCAGCGGTCCACGCAATCCTTCTGGCCGAGCTGGCTGGCGAGGCGTATCGACAACTTTAGCCCATGCACACAGCTCCAGGTCGAGTAGATATCGTAATCGCCATGGGCGCATTCGCTTTCGGTGAAGAGCACATCCTTGCGTACCCCTGGACGGATGGTATCCGTGTCGAGTTGCCACTGGAGCCACTCGGCGCTGGCCTCGGTGGCCTTCCAGTGTCTTTCGTTCCAGCCGCGAGGACGGCCCAGCCAGTGCCAAACCATATAGCGGGCCATCATGCAGAGGCCATGGCCATCATTTTCACGGTTCCCGCGTTCGGTGATATCGCCGACCTTGACCTCGTAGGAAGCGAAGTTTGTTCCGGCCACGCGTCCCCAGTGGGGTGGATTGGCCAGGGTCATCAAGGAGTTATCAAGCCAATCCGTGTAAGTGCCAGTGTACTTCTCATACCCAAAAGCGGCCGCTTCCCGCAGGAGTGGGGCTTCGCCGCGTGTCCACCCGTTGTTTGCGCCGGGGAACTGCCCCGGTGTGGCGGTACGGTAGCGGTAGAACCAATCTGTGATGTTCTTAAAGAAAGTTGGATTACGGAACCAGACACCCATGCCATCCATATACTGGACCAGTTGCCCCGAGGCGGTGGGTGAGGAGCAACCCACACCCGAGTCGGGACAATGCGCCGCGCATTCCGGCGCGTTCCGGTAGAGGTAGCAGGCCGCATAGACAGCGTCCTGGACACCCTGGAAATCGTAGTCAGGCCCGAAATAACCCTCGGGGATATCCGGGTGTTCGAGCGCGGGCAAGTCATCCACGAAGGTGTAGAGGGTGTGCATGAGGCGATCCACCGCGGGACGGAATGTCTCGCGGGTGATTTCATCCAAAGTGACTGGACGTATGTTCGTGGGTTCAAGACTGAGCTGTGGCAGGGGAACCAGGGGGGATGGGGTTTGAATGGGTGGTTGGTTGACCTGGCCAGCGGATTCTAGGGTCACAGCAGAGATGAGTGGAAAGTCATGGAGCTCGGGAACACCGGCGACATGCAAGGACTTGACCGCGCGCCCGCCTAGATCCAAGGCGAAGACGAAACGGGTGTTGGAACTATCCGCTCCCATGAGGCGGATGCCATCCGCTAAAGCCAATCCATTCCGGATGGTATCCCGGTCCTGCTCCGACCCGCCGAAGAGCTCGCTGTCACGGTTACGGCCGGGCCCAACCATGGCCCAGTTGTAATGCCAAATCATATCCCAGGGCCGCGAGAACCAGAGGTTGTAACCGAAGACAAGTGGCACCGTGGTCTGGGTGTCATCGGTCCAGGTGATGACGATCGATCCGGCTTGATCTCCCACGAAATGAGAATAGCCATGATCGCCCTTGGGGCTGTACCAGGAACCATTGCCCAGATCGATGTTGTGGATCATGCCCAGGAAATAAGCGGTTTTGACTGGGGTACCGGCACAGTCGAAGTCCATCCCCTCTTTCCAGGGCTGAAGGCTGCCATGATCGGTACCCTTCTCCAATCCAGAACGGAACCATTGGATATGGCGGGTGAGAAAAGGTAGGCCGTGAGCCGAAAGGGGCTCTCCGATGCCATCTGGCGCAACCGCCAGGTAGGGTGAGTCAGACAGAAGGGGTTTGGCGCTGTGCAGCCGGGTACGTGGTGCACGTGTGGAGTGAAGCACGAGTTTCAATTCGGTGGCCGCATTCCCCTCCGCGGCATGGAATCCGCAACGGGCACTGTAAGGCGATTGATCGTTAGCATGTGTGAAATCAAGAGTCTGAGCCTGGCCATTGATGGAGAGGCCATCGAAACCTGTTAGCTTCTTCCCCAGCGCAAGTCCGGTTTCTTTATCCAGGTTCGGGTCGTAATCGATCAGTAAATCGTAGTCTCCAGTGGGAAGGTCAAGCGTTTGCTGGAATGTGCGTGTCTCACCTTGCGTGAGAGCGGCCTCGCGGGTTTGAATGCGGGGGTCGAACTGAGCTGTGTCATGCCAGTTGCCGGTGATGTCGATCGTTTGCATGGCTTCCATCTCCTCCGCCAGGGGGACTTCCTTGAAGTTATCGGCGCAGATCCAATCGTTGTAGGTCACACCCCTGTCTATGATCTCAAGATAGACCTCCGATCCCACTTGCCGGGGAGCGGCTAAACGAGCGTGGTAAAACTCCAGCTTCTCATTGTTGGGAGCATTCACGCGGGCCAGTTCCCGGCCATCGGCGGCCCGGTTGAGAGTCACATAACAGACAGGTGAGCCCCAACCAGAGATGAGAAATTCAACCACGCCCAAGGTAAGCCGGAAGGGAGCTGAACGGAGTGTCCCGGTGGCTTCGAAGGTGTCCGCTGTGCTCCAGGAATTCAGGTAGTGCTGTCCCTCCCAGCCGCTCCAGTTGGGTGAAAGAGGTTCCTGTGTGGGCGAGGAGTTGAAGGCTGTACCAGTGGATGTCCAGCCGGTCAGATCACCGCTCTCAAATCCGGGATTGACAATCTGTGTCCAGCCTGGAACAGCTAGGAACAGGATGATGAGACCAAGGAATGCAGTTTTAAGGGTCATTTTGTTGCCTCCGACTGTATTCGAACCGGGGTTCATGGGCAGCGCCTCGTTATATTAAGGCGGTGCTCTATCTACTCCCGGTCAACATCAGACAACATACACCGGTGGTTTTTCTACTCCCCGCCGTATTTCTTGCTGAGTTGCTTCACCGCCTCGATTACGCTCTGGTCAAAGGGATCCGTAGGATTCAATCCAGAGACTTCCTGTAATACCCCCGCGATACCTTTCTCCATCCGGATCTTCTCAAACTCGATATCACCGGAATAGCGTTCACCCTTTTCATCCTTGGCGGCGAAGAAGAGACCCGCCGCCACCGCCTCCAATGTGTTGGGTGACTGGATGCCCGCCCGGTGGTGCGCGCGTAGGCCACCAATCAGACGGTCATTAGGAGCGTATTTGCGGGGACGGTCCCGGCCGACACGAAACACTGTATCGCCGAGAGCCCGGTTCCTGAAACGACGGCACAGGTCTTCGATGTGCTCTTTCATCCCGGGCGGGGTGAGTTCCTCTGGATAGTTCTTTAACAACGCCTCGCCCGACTCCCGCATGGCATCTCCCGCGATTTTCGCGATCTCCGGGATACTCATGGCCTCGGCGATGGTGATACAGCCCCGGCGGTCTCCGAGATAAGCGGCGGCGGCATGACCCAGATTGTGGACAAAGAGCTTCTGGTCCACATAGGCCTCGAAACAGTCCCGTACCACGAGTCCAGGGACCTCGGGGACATCGCCGATGAACCCATGACGGTCCGCGACAATCTTATTATAGGCTTCGGCCCAGACCTCAAGAGGATCGCGGGCACGGACCTCGACCGGCATGATCGGTACCATCTTGCCGATACTGGTGGCGACCAGGCCCACTCGCTCATCGAGGGGATAATCCACGGGCAGCTCTTTCCGGAGGATCTCTCTCACGATGTCAGCCGCGCCGCGCAGGTTCTCGCAGAGGAGGATATTCAAGGGGCGGTTTCTCTGTGCTAATCCCTTGGCGATGTTGGGGACAATGCGTGGCAGAATGGCGGGGCCGATTGCGGTGGAGAGTAGATCGCAGCTGGCGATCTCCCGCGCCACGGCCTCGGTGTCGCGTCCATCGATGCCACGGACTCCTTCGACTCCAATTTCAGACTCAATGTCTTCCTTGACCACCACCCGGTAGCGGTGTTCACGGTTCAGAGCCGTGATGATGTCATCAGCCACATCGACAAAGACCACTTCCCAGCCCGCGCTGGCGAACAACTGCCCCACCAGGGAACGTCCAATGTTCCCGGCTCCGTATTGGATGATTTTGTTTGACAAACCTAAACTCCTTTAATGATATATCCGGACAGGATTTTGTTTGGGGGTTTCCGCTGTCCGGCGTTGCTCATTCCGGTTCAACCGGAACCAAGGGACTGAGCGTTAAAATCAATTCGGGGATGTGGATTGTGGCCACGGCCCAGATTCGTTCATGCCTGATCTCGCCGTATTCGTGCACGAGAACATTTCGTTGTGATATGACCTTGGTCCAGGGGATCTCCGGATGTGAGTCCCGGAAATCCTTTGATACATTTTTTGCGGCTTCTCCGATGATTTCAATATGTCTTTCAACCGCTCCTCGCAACATACGGTTTGTGAGGTACTCGGTATAGTGACGGTCCTTCACAAAACTGGTAATCGCCTGAGCTGCATCCAGCATGTCCCAGAGGTAGGAAACATCACCACTTTCAGGCCGCATAAATCACTCGATTGGTTGAGAGTATCTCTCTTTTCCGGAACGGATTCCGTAAACCCTCTTTTTCGATCAGATCGACTGGCCGTCCAGTCAACCTCTGGAGTTCCTCTTGCATATCCATCAGATCCCACAGGCTCCATGGAACATCCGGGTCAAATGTGACCAAGACATCAATGTCACTCTCCGGGCCGAAATCCTCGCGGAGAATGGATCCGAAGAGTGACAGTTCCCGGATCCTCCACTTCTCACAATAAGTGTTCAGGGCCTCTTCGGTGATTTCGATGTCGTGGAACCGCATGGCTTCCCATACCTCCATGAGTCAGAGGTATGGTAACCGATCAGCTCCGGACTCCAAGAGGGTCACCCTTGTCCCATGATGTTGCTTTTATCAAGAAACAGGGTTTCGCATGATAGAGGGGTAAACTTTTCCAGGCATCTGTGTATAATCGATTTCCAATATTATTCGGGGCTGTGTCATGGTATATGCTTTGAAACGCCTTTCTCTTGGGATCTTCTTGATCCTCCTCGCCTCTGGAGTCCTTCTGGTCTCTGACCTGAAGCGGCGCACCACCAAGAGTTCTCCCTCTCCGGGTTCATTCACTCCAAGCACTACGGCTCCGAG
>CAYRBI010000027.1:35221-49486 GCA_964422415.1 uncultured bacterium
TGTTCCTAAAGTTGCCCTTTTCAAATTCGCCACCCGTCCCATCATCGAAGAAGCTGCTCAGGGGGCGATTGAAGCCTTGCAACAGAATGGGTTTGTGGATGGGAAAACCATCCACATTAGGACCTATAACTCCGAGAATGATCTCCCCACGGCGAATAGCATAGCCAAGGAGATTGCGGGTGGTGATTTCGAGATGGTGATCACCATCAGCACACCCTGCTTGCAGGTGATGGCCTCCGCCAACCGTGACCGGCGGATGACACATGTCTTTGGGGCGGTCACCGATCCCGCTGCGTCGGGCGTGGGGATCAGTAAAGAGAATCCACTTGATCATCCCAAGTATTTAGCGGGCATGGGCACCTTTCAACCTGTACGCGAGGCGTTCCAGATCGCCAGGCAGATGAATCCCGCCCTCAAAACGGTGGGCGTTGTCTGGAACCCAGCCGAGACTTGCTCGGAGGCCTGCTGCATTCTCGCACGGGATGAGTGTAAGAAACTTGGGATCACCCTGATGGAGGCCCAAGTCGATGCTACTGCTGGGGTCCGCGAAGCAGCGGACTCATTGGTGGCGCGTGGCGTGGAGGCCCTCTGGATGGGCGGTGACAACACCGTGGAAATGGCGGCTGCGCAGCTAGTCCAATCGGGACAGCGGGGGCTGATTCCAGTTTTCGCCAATGCTCCCGGGCACTCCAAGATTGGTGTCCTTTTTGGTTTGGGTGCGAACTATACCGAGGTGGGACACCGGGTGGGTGAAATGGCCGCGCGGATTCTCAACGGGAGTCTCGATCCCGCCAAGGTTGAGATCAAGAATGTCATGCCGGCGAAGCTTTCCGTGAGTACCGAGGCGCTCGAGCGCTTCCGGGTAAAATCATGGAGCCTCCCGGAGGATCTCAAGAAAACGGTCCATGAATTTTATGATGACAAAGGCCAGATGACTCCCGGACCGGCCGCAGCCTCAACCGTCACCACTGCCGCTGTTCCTACTGTTCCTGTTGTTTCCACTCCACCACCCGCCGCCCCATCAGGCCCTCCGGCTGAGGGGAAGACCTACCGGATTGGTGTGACCTACTTCGGTCCCGATCCGGGAACTGAACTTGGCATCCGGGGTTTCCTCGATGGAATGAAGGCTCTCGGTTATATCGAGGGCGAGAACCTCGAAGTGATCACCCGCCATGCGCAAGGCGAGATGGCCAATGTCGCCCAGATTATTTCTAGTTTTGAGGGTGAGGATCTCGATCTCCTGGTTCCCCTCACCACTCCCAACCTGACAGCGGCGGTCGGTTCCTTCAAGTCCAGCCCCATTGTCTTCACGGTTGTTTATGATCCGGTCTCCGCGGGAGCGGGGAAGAGCCTGGAGGATCATGCTCCGAATGTAACCGGCATCGGTTCTCTCCCCCCGGTAGAGGAGACATTCAAGGCGATTAAGTTATTGGTTCCGGGGGTGCATACCATCGGGACTCTGTATAACCCCTCGGAGGCGAATAGCCGTAAGGTAATCGATGTGGCGAAAGCCCTTTTACCTGAGATGGATCTCGCTCTCGAGGAAGTTCCGATCAACACCTCGGCGGACATCTATCAGGCGGCCCAGGTGGTGTGTACCCGTGGCATTCAAGCCCTGTGGGTCACTGGAGATAACACCGCTCTGCAGGGATTCTCGGCGATTGTGAAAGCGGCCAAGGAAAACCACATTCCCTTTATCAATAATGACCAGGAGGCTCTCCCACTGGGCTCACTGGCCGCTGTGGGACTTGGGTTTTATGAGCCTGGGCATGCCGCCGCCGCGCTTGCGGACCGTGTGCTGAAAGGGGAATCGCCCGCCAAGATCCCCATGCAGAACCTCTCCGCCAAACGGATCGCGCTCAATTACGAAACCGCTGTCGAGATGAATAGGGACTTCCCGGCTAGTTTCATCAAGGAGGCCTCCTATTTTGTGGGGATCGGAACCAAGGTGGGCCACCCGCTCAAGGTCGCGGTCCTGGGAGCCAGTACGGACAAGACGCTTCAAGAGACGATCTCCAATGGTTTCGTGAAGGCATATCTCAAGCCGGAGATTGATTTCACGCTCGTACCGGTGGATGCGGTTCCCATGCATGGCTTTGATGCCCTCATCGTAGCGGGGAAAGCGGAAGCCACGGGTGCGCCGGATAACCTCCCGTGTGTTCATTTTGCCCCGCAGCCGGGACAAGACATACCCACGTTAGCCCACTCCTGCGCACTGCATGTGGTTCAAGCGGTCTTGCTGGGTGAAAAACCCGCCACCCACCTCACCGCGCCACCCGCCCCCTTGGCGCTCAACAAGAAATGGAAAGTCCATTTTGTTAAATTGGTGGAGGAGGTCACCACCGACGCGGTTCAGGAAGGATTCCTTGATGAGGTCCACCAGGCGGGCCTGGTGGAGGGAAACAACTGGGAGATCTCCATCAAATCCGCGCAGGGTGACATGGCCACGACCTCCGCGTTGATCGATGACACAATCAGCAGTGACGCGGACATGCTGGTCGCTATCACCACCCCGGTCCTCCAGAGCGCGCTCAATAAGGTGAAAGACATCCCCATCGTCTTTAGCGCGGTGGCCGATCCGGTCCGGGCTGGGGCGGGGAAGAGTTTTGAGGATCACCTGCCGAATGTCACCGGCATCTCCACCATGAGCGATTTCGATGGCATGGTAGCGGTGGTCCGGGAATGCCTGCCTCAGGCCAAACGTATCGGCACGCTCTTCGTGCCCGCCGAGATCAACTCGGTTATCTTCCGGGATGAATTAGCCGTGGCCGTCCAAAAGGTTGGCTTGGAATTGGTTTCGGTTCCGGTCAACAACAGCGCGGAGGTCTTGGAGGGGGCGAATACGCTCTGCCGTAAAGACATCGACGCGATCTGTCAGATCAGCGATAACACCAACAATGTTGGATTCGTGGGGATTGTGAACGCCGCCCGGCGGGAGAAGATTCCCCTCTTCGCGTTTGTCAGCGGACATGTCCTGAAGGGCGGCGCGGCGGTCGCGGTAGCCCGGGATTACGAACAGTCGGGACGGGATGCCGCTCAGATGGCTCTGCGCATCATGCAAGGTGAGGATCCTGCGAAGATTCCCTTCAATGTGGTCAATAAGACTCTGATAATTGTGAATAAAGCTAACGCTGACTTATGCGGACTGACTGTTCCCCAGTCACTGCTTGAACGCGCCAACGAGGTGATAGAAAAATAATGGAAGTCACCCGCAATAAAAATGGAGATGTCCTCGAGATCCTTCTAGATGGGCGCTTGGATGGCCTCTGGTCCGGCCAGCTCGAGACCGAACTCCAGGAGTGGATCCGTAAGGGCGAACGTCACATCCGTATTGACCTGGCGGCGGTCCCCTTTCTCAGCTCGGCGGGCATCCGGGTTCTGGTGAAGACGTATAAGGACCTCAAGAAACTGAATGGATCCTTCTTCATTACCAATCGTTCCGATTTCGTGGAGGAGGTCATCGAGGTCTCGGGGTTGCAGAATTTGTGTGCTCCCCCTGATGAGGATCTTTCCACGGTGACTGGGGCTCACGCTTCATTGGACCGGCTGGAATGCGAGGGGATGACGGTTAGTGTCCAGGAGGTTTCACCCGGCAGCTCGCTACGCTGCCGGATTGTGGGAGATCCTGAACAGATCACCACAATGGATTATTCTTCCTCCGGGATGCACACCCTCTCCTTACCCCCGGGTGTGTTTGGTCTGGGAGTGGGGGCGTTTGGACCGGATTTTAAGGATGTTCACGCCCGTTTTGGAGAATTCCTGGTGGCGGGTGGCGCGGCGGCTTATATGCCCTCCGACACCTCAAATACCCCCGATTTTCTTCTCTCACGTGGCGATTACATCCCCCAGGTGCAGGTGCTTTATTCGGTTCTCTGCGATGGCGAACCCTCGCACCTGCTCCGTTTTCAGCCGAGTGGTCTGGAAGGAACCGTTTCACTCTCCAAACTGGTCCAATTGGCCCATAAGGCTACGGGTGCTCCAGGGGTGGGATTGGTGATGATGGCCGAATCGGCCGGGCTGGTGGGGGCTTCCTTGAAATGTTCTCCGGCTCTCAATGAGACACCAAAGACACCCTTCGACTTTCCCGAGGTCCGCCGGTGGATTTCTTATTCTTCCGAACGGCTCTACCGGAAGTCGCTGGCCTTGGTGACAGGGATTGCCCTTTTTGAGCCGGTACCTTCACTCCTGTCGATGGTTCGTCCCCTGACCACGGAGGATTTCCCCGCCGGGCATTTTCATGCCGCGGCCTTTTCCTACCGGGCCTTGCACGGGGAAGAGGTGAATCTCGAGCAAATGGTTACATCGCTTTTTGAAGGAGAGACTCTCCAAGGAATCCTTCATCTACTCACTGACAACCGTGATCTCCAGGGTGCGGGGGAAAGTGAGTTTGTGCGTGGAGCCATGTGGGTGGGGCCAATCGAACGGTCTCTGACATTGTGATGGACATGAGTATGGTAAGGAGCTTGCGATGACCCTACTCCTGGGGTCGATGACAATCGGGTTGATCCTCTCGCTATTGGCGTTGGGGGTCTATATCTCGTTCCGTATCTTTGAGTTTGCGGATATGACCGCGGATGGTTCTATCACGCTGGGAGCGGCGGTATGCGCGGTCTTGCTCATTAAAGGGTATGAGCCTTTCCTGGCCACATTGGCGGGAGCCTGCGCGGGTGGCATAGCGGGTATGATCACAGGCATCCTCCACACCCGCTTTAACATTCACGGCCTGCTCTCGGGCGTTCTGGTGATGACCGCGCTGTATTCCGTTAATTTACGCATCATGGGGCGCAGCAATATACCGCTGTTATCCGCGGAGAGCGTGGGCAACCGTATTGAGAAGGGGGCCATCGCGCTTCTGGGAGGAGCTAACGATGTCAATCTCTTCGGCTGGGATGTGACGGTCCGGGACATCTCCATGCTCATCTTCTCCAGTGTGGTGATCGCGGCTGTGGGATTCTTGCTGCTGTCGTTCTTCCTGACCAATCTGGGGACCGCAATGCGAGCTACGGGTGACAATCCACAGATGATCCGGGCGCTGGGAGTCAACACGGGCAACATGATTGTCCTTGGCTTGGCTTTGTCCAACACCTTGATCGCGCTTTCGGGAGCGCTCCTGGCACAGTACCAGGGCTTTGCCGATGTCCAGATGGGGATCGGCATGGTGGTCTGGGGGCTGGCCAGCGTGATTATCGGTGAGGCGCTGGTCCGGACCCGGATGCTGGCGCTGACTATTGCCGGCGCGGTGATGGGATCGGTACTCTTCCGTCTCCTGGTGGCGGTTGCCCTACGTTTCGGTCTTAATCCCAATGACCTTAAGCTCATCACCGCCATCTTCGTGTTCGGTGCCCTGGTCCTACCGGGAGTGATCGAGAAACTGAAGAAGAAGGGAGGCGCCACCCAAAGTGCTTGAGATCACTGGCCTCTCCAAGACCTTCCATGCCGGAACCCCCAGCGAGGTGCGTTCCCTTAAAAATGTGTCCCTCAAGATCGAGGAGGGTTCGTTTGTTATTGTGATCGGTACCAATGGGTCAGGAAAATCGACCCTTCTGAACGCGGTGGCGGGGACATTCTTCCCTGACCGGGGGAAGATCTGTCTGGATGAGACTGATGTCACCCACTGGCCGGAGCACCGCCGCGCGAAGTACATCGGCCGAGTCTTCCAGAATCCCTTTAGTGGGACTGCTCCGCATCTGAGTATCATTGAGAATCTAGTGCTATCCGCGCGCCGTGGATTATTCCGGGGGCTGGGATGGGCCCTCAAGCGTAGTCTGACGGCGAAGTTCAGTGAGCGGGTACGTCACCTCAACATGGGATTGGAGGATCGTCTTTCCAATGAAATCGGAACCCTTTCCGGCGGTCAACGTCAAGCCTTAACCCTGCTCATGGCGGCCTGGCTCAAACCACGTCTGTTGTTGCTTGATGAACATACGGCCGCACTCGATCCCAAAACCGCCGACCGGGTGATTCACCTGACGCAGGAGGTGATCGAGAAGGATAAACTGACCACCCTGATGGTGACCCACTCCATGCACCAGGCCGCCTATCTGGGCGACCGCTTGATCATGATGAACCAGGGGGAGATCTTACACGATTTCCAGGGCGCGGAAAAACGGCGGTTGCGTCCCGAAGACCTGTTGTCCTTGTTCGAGGAAATCCGCCGTATGGAGCAACTGGATCAGAGCGCGGCCGATCTACTCAAAGCGGCTTACATCTAGGAGGTGCCATGAGCCTTCAAACCTGGGCGAAGACCTTTTCCGCGAAAATCGAGGATGTGCCAATTCTGGTAGGCTATGTCACCGAGGTGGCCGAGTCGGTGGAGATGCACCCCAAACGGGTGATGCACCTGCAACTGGCGGTCGAGGAGGCCGCTGTGAATGTGTGCAACTATGCCTATGAGATCCCACCGGGTGAAATCCAGGTCATGATTACCCATGAGAACAAACGCTTTGTGGTCCGGATTATGGATGAGGGAGTTCCCTTCGATCCCCTCACACTGGAGGCGCCGGATCTCAAGGCCAAGATCGAAGAACGTTCAGTCGGTGGACTGGGAGTATACTTGATGAAAAGGGTTATGGATGAGGTCCATTACTTCCGGGAAGGGAAGAAAAACATCCTCACCCTGACCGTGAACATGGAATCATGAGACCGGTTACTCTCCTCCCCACAATTCTGTTCCTGGTTTTATCTCCTATGGTGTGGGCGGATGACATCCTTATTCCATCGGCCAGGAATCCCGTATCTCCGTCGGTGACTCTGGTGGTGCAATGGAACCCCCAATCCCAGTTCGCGGGTTATTATGTGGCCCTCGAAAAGGGGATCTACAGGGACAAGGGCTTGGAAGTCAAGATTCAACGGGGTGGGCCGGATGTGGATCCCATCGCCCTGGTCCGGGATGGTAAGGCCACTTTCGCCACGATGTTTCTCACAGGCGCCATCGCCGCCCGTGACGCGGGTGTCCCCCTGGTCAATATCGGGCAGATGGTCAATCACTCCAACTTGATGGTAGTGGCCTGGAAGGACCGGAATATCACCTCTGTGACCGACCTCTATGACCGCCGGTTGAGCATCTGGGAGGGGCCTTTCCGGGGTGCCTATATGGGGATGTTCCGTTCTTTGGATATAAAACCGCATATCATCCCTCAGAACTACAGTGTGAACCTGTTCTTGCGCCGTGGGATCGATGCCTGCAGCGCCATGTACTACAACGAGTACCACACGATTTACCAGGCGGGTGTCGATCTCGAGGATCTTTCCATCTTTCTGCTGCGGGATCATGGCTTTGATATTCCTGAGGATGGCATCTACTGTCTTGAATCGACTCTCCAGGGAGGAGCGGAGATCTGCCGGTCTTTCGCGGAGGCTTCGATGGATGGTTGGCGATATGCCCAGGAGAATCAGACAGAGACCCTGGATATCGTCATGAAGTATGTCAATGATGCGCATCTGCCCACGAACCGGATGCACATGAAATGGATGTTGGAGCGGATTCTTCCGACCATTATTCCCTCGCAGGGAGAGGCCTGGGTGGCGGGACATCTCTCGGAAGAGGGCTACCGGCGGGGGTTATCGGCGATGAAGGGCCAAGTCAATCTCGCTCTGGCCCCCAACCTGGCGGACTTTACCGGAGGCCGCGCCGGTGCTCAATAGGATCAACATCGGCCCACGCATGGCCGGTATGATCATCCTTGGCGCGGGTCTCATTCTGGCCACGATTACCGGATATAGCTATGTGACGGCGCGTGGGTTATTGGAGGAAGAGCTCGAATCCAAGGGGCGGTACATGGCCCTTGCCACCGCCAACCGGATTGAAACCGTCGTCAAGGGTGTCGAGAGATCCTGCGAGGGGTTGGTCCTCGCCTTGACCCAAACCGACCGCTCCTTGGAGCGGATCTACGCCATCCAGCGCGCCATGTTGCGGGAGAATGACGAAATCTATGGTACGACGGTAGCCATAGCTCCCGTGGGAGAAGGCGCCACCAAGACCTACAAGGCCCCCTATGTCTACCGCAAAGATGGTGAGCTGATCGGCTTCGACCTGGCCCAAAACAACTATCTCTATGATGTCTGGGACTGGTATGCCCTGCCACGGGACCTGAAACGCCCGATCTGGACCGAGCCCTTTTTCGATGAGGGGGGTGGGGATGCCTTAATGGTCACTTATGGGATCCCGGTTTTCAATGATGAGGCCAAGACCGATCTGTGGGGAGTCGTTACTTGTGATGTGACGCTGGATTGGGTGACCAAGTTCTTGGGGACTTTACGTCTGGGCAAAGCGGGTTATGCCACGCTCATCTCGAGTAATGGCTCTTTTATCTCGCACCCCAAACGGGAATTCATTATGAATGAATCCGTGTTCAGCTTGGCTGAGGCGTGCAACGACCTGGTGCTCAGGGAACTAGGGCAGGCGATGGTCAATGGTGGGATCGGATTCGTGCCCTACACCAATCTGACCGAGTCTCAACCCTCTTGGTTGGCCTATGCCGCGATCCCCTCGGCGGGCTGGTCGGTGGGCCTGGTGTTTCCCAAAGCGGAGCTCTTGGACCGGGTGAATGGACTGACCCATGTCATGCTCATCCTGGGTGTGGTTGGGTTTGCGCTTCTTCTGGTGGTCGGGCAGATCATTTCCCGTTCGATTGTCCGGCCGCTGACAGTCTTGGAAAAGGCCACACGCACTCTCTCTTCCGGGAATCTGGATGTCTCCATCCCCGAGATCCCCGGCAACGATGAAGTCGCCCGGCTGGCCGCCTCCTTCACAACGATGCGTGATGACCTCAAGGGGTACATGGAGCAGTTGCAGGATACCACCACCGCCAAGGAACGTATCGAGGGCGAACTGCGCATCGCTCATTCGATCCAAATGAGCCTGGTGCCCAAAACCTTTCCCCCCTTCCCCGAACGGAAGGATTTCGAGATTTACGCGATACTTGATCCGGCGCGCGAGATTGGCGGGGACTTCTATGATTTCTTCATGCCCAATGATGATACCTTGTGCCTGGTGATTGGGGATGTCTCCGGCAAGGGGGTTCCCGCGGCGCTCTTCATGGCGGTCACCCGTACCTTCCTGAAAGCTCTCTGGCGGGAGGGGGATGGCCCGGCGATGGTCATGCGCAAGCTCAACGATGAATTGGCCCAGGACAATGACTCCAATATGTTTGTGACCCTACTATGCGCCAAGGTGCATCTGCCCACCGGCCATTGCTCATTTGCGCGCGGGGGTCACAATCCCCCCTTCCGGATCTCCCCGCAAGGCCAAGTGGACCGTTTCCCCTGGGTCAAGGGGGCAATCATCGGTGTGATGGAAGGGGTGGTCATCGAGGAGGGTGAGATGACGCTCAACCCGGGTGACATGTTATTCTTGTACACCGATGGTGTCACCGAGGCCATGAATCCAGCGGGTGAGGTGTTCGGCGAGGACCGGACCGTGGAGACCCTCGGCCTCGGTCATTCCTTGAATTGCCGGGATCTGGTTTACAGAATGCGGGAAAGGCTTAAGGATTACGCCCAGGATTGCGAACAATCTGATGACATCACCATGGTCACGTTCCTGTTTGCGGGGAAGTGACCCCCCGGTCTCCAGCCTTACCCGGCGGGACTGACTGAGGAGGTGTGTGAAGGAGGCTTTATCATGGAAGTGGCTGTTCAGGAGATTGGGGGTTTCGAGGAAGTCCTGCTCACCGGGCGCATGGATGCCGTGGGCGCGAATGTGGTCGAGGATTTCTTCAAAGGCTTTTTAGATGAGAAAGGGCTGGAGGGACGTAAGGTCTTGGTCAACTTCCAGGCCGTGGACTATATCAGCTCAGCCGGCCTGCGTGTCTTTGTGGCGGCGGTCAAGAAACTCCACCCCGCGGGAAGCAAGATCGCTCTTTGCGCGATGAATGTACAAGTCGAGGAAATCTTTATCTTCGCTGGTTTCGATACCATCTTTCCCATCCACCGCGACCGGGATGCGGCAGTCAAGTTCCTGACGGAAGACTGACAAGGCAGCGAGGGCCTGTCTTTAGATGCATGGTATCCAGAGAGGGGATACCCAAAATTGTTTTTTTTGTTTTTTTGGTGGATCGTGAAGATCCATTCGCGTACACTCCTTTCGATCTACTTCTTGAAAGGAGGTTTGCCAAATGAATTTCTTTGTTTGTGGGCATCGGGTGACCGGAGGGAGACGAGGTGCTTTTACCTTGATTGAGCTGTTGATTGTGATTGCTATCATCTTGATTTTAATCGGGATCGCGCTTCCCAATTTCCTTTCAGCTCAAATCCGCGCCAAGGTGACGAATGCAATGGGAGATCTGAAAACCTTGGATACGGCCCTGGAGTCCTACCGGATTCAATTTACGAAGTATCCGGATTGGACCAAGAACCTGGTTAACGGATCCATTGACGGCCAGCATCCCAACCAAATCCGTTTCTACCGCCTTACGACACCGATTAAGTTCATTCAGAGAATCCCAGATGATCCTTTCGCCACCATCATGAATGCCTCTGACATGAAACAATGGGGATGGGCTTATGATTACATCGACTGCCAGGATGGTAAGTCGGATACCAGCTGCTGGGGCTATCTGTGGCGGTTGAATAGCTGGGGTCCCGATGGGATTAATGGGTGGGGAGGTCTACGGGATGTGGGCAAACCCCAGGGATGTCCGAACGGTTATCCATTATTCACCTACAACCCCACTAATGGAACCACCAGTCTGGGTGATCTGGTGTGGGTCGGCCCCAAAGATGGCACCATCCAAATGAAATGCCGGATCCGCAATGGGGTCTGAGACGAAGCTATCATTGATGGTAGAGACTGGGTGAATATGACTCCGCGCCGTAGTGCCGGTAACTCCGCGGCGCGTCTTTGTGTGAATGAAAGGAGATCCCATGGCTACGATCACTCTCAAAGGCAACCCCATTCATACTTGTGGTGAACTGCCCCCGGTGGGTTCCATTCCCTGCAACTTCATTCTTCTCAAGAATGATCTCACGGTCACGAATCTGGCGGCCTATACAACCAAACGGAAGGTGCTCAGTGTTTTTCCTAGCGTGGACACCCCTGTCTGTGCCGCCTCGGTGAGAAAATTTAACGAATGTGCCGCCGCCCTGACCAACACCGTGGTTCTGAATATCTCCGCCGATCTCCCCTTCGCGCAGACACGTTTCTGCGCCGCCGAGGGGATTAACGGGGTGGAAACCCTCTCGACCTTCCGGAGCACCTTCGCCAGGGATTATGGCCTGGAGATTACCGATGGCCCCCTCGCTGGTTTATGCTCGCGTGCTGTCATTGTGCTCGATGAAGGTAACCGGGTGATCTACACCGAGCAGGTTCCCGAGATCACTCAGGAGCCAGATTACGACAAGGCCATTGCCGCGTTGAAGTAACTCCCCGCGTATGGGGAGAAAACACAGAGGATCCCTTTCCCATAGGGAGCAGGGATGTTTTGACATGACTCGAGGAGGCTTAACATGAACCATCTACGGGATGCGATCCGCGAAATCCCTGACTTCCCGAAACCAGGTATCCTGTTCCGGGACATTACCACCCTGTTAAAGAATGGCAGCCTGTTCCGCCAGGCGGTCGATATCTTCTTCGACCGCTATGCCTGTAAGGGGATCAGCGCTATCGCGGGGATCGAGTCGCGTGGCTTCCTGATTGGTTCGGCCCTGGCTTACCGCCTTGGTTGTGGGATTGTTCCCATCCGTAAGGCGGGCAAACTCCCCGCCGCCACCTTCACCGCCACCTATTCCCTTGAGTATGGCGAAGACAAGATCCAGATCCACCAGGATGCGCTTCAACCTGGCGAACGGGTGGTGCTCATCGATGACCTGCTGGCCACTGGGGGAACCATGCGGGCGGCGGTTAACCTGCTTAATAATTTCAAGGGTGTCGAGATCGTAGAGGCGGGCTTCCTGATTGAGCTAGCGGATCTGAATGGACGGGATCAGCTCAAGGATGTGAATGTCTTTTCGGTGATCAGCTATGCGTAATCCCGCGTGATTGAACTCCCCCTCGCCCTCGTGTATCGCACCGGTGCGTGCGATTGGGAGAAGGGGGCCGGGGGGGAAGGTTTCACTTTCTACCGCAGTGCGGCCATGTAACTGGCGTTGGGGATGGAGGGGGTGGCGACCAGCTCGGCGACCTTGGCGGCGGCTTGATTCACATCGTTGCCACGATACTGCATATTGCCCACCTGATCGATCACCACGAAGACGGGTAACATCCGGACTCCATAGGGTGAGAGGATATCGGTCCGTTGTGAGAGCACATGCACATTCGGCCAATTGTGGGGATGAGTGCGCAGGAATCCCTCCGCTTCGGTCCGGGTCTCATCCGCGTTCATTCCCAGGATCGCGAGCTTCGTCTCCGGGAAGGAGCTGCGGATCTGCTCCATACGAGGCATGGCCTTGAGGCAGGGACCACAGGTCTTGCGCCAGAAGTCCAGGACCACCACCTTGCCTTTCTGGCTGGAGAGATCGAAGGAACTCCCATCCATGGTGGTAGCCGTGAAGACCGGGGCGGCTTGTCCGCCTCGGACCGTGCCCGCTACTGAGGCGGTTGGCGGTAATGCGGGAGCCTCCATTGGCGGTTGGCTTGTATTCAATTGAGCGGAGCTCAATTCCGGGAAAGTACTCTTCAGGGTGATGCCATTGGAGGCCGGACTCTCCGGTGCGAAGGGATCCCCAGAGAGATTCCGTAACGAAGAGCCGCTCTGCTCAAGGCCTGCTTGAGCGCTCTCGAGCATACCACTCACCTCGCCTCCGGTGATGCTCTCCCCTCCTGTTGGATTATCCGACTTCACGATCCCCAGGTCTGGTTGAGCATTCGATGGTTGTAATACAGGGGTTGAGTTGCGTGTGGCTTCCGTGGGGGAAGGTTCGGCGGGTACGCTCCAGCCCTTGGAATTGGTCCCGGCTTTCAACGAGGGATCGGACTTGACCGCTTCGGATTCATACACCTTGCTCTGCTCGGGTAAGGCGGAAGGCGCGCTGGAGCCGGCGGTGGCGGTTTCCGGGGGCGTGGCGGAGGCCATCTCGGCCGCTGTAAGGGGTACGGAGCTGGAGGTGTAATCGTCTGACTTACCAGTCAAACTGGCGCATCCGGTCAGCAAACTAGCGGTGCCCAATAGGAATATAAACATCCTCACGGTATTCATGACGTGTACCCTCTGCCCAAACATGCGTAATCCCGACGAACCAGGTTCCGGCTGGAACCCATCCCACTTAGGATTATCGGCAAAAAACGACAGGCATGGAATGATCTCTGATTGGACGGGCTAGGAGGTGAATTATTCATGGTGGGCCTGAGAGGAGTCGAACCTCTGACCTCGCGCTTATCAGGCGCGCGCTCTAACCACGGCTGAGCTACAGGCCCACATGTATGGACTCGAGAGACCGGCTTCACTCTCTCTGGGAGTCCGTCAAAACGGCTCCCGTGAAGCAGAACAGAGGGAAACTTAACCGGACTGGCAACTCAGGTCAAGGTTGCCTGTGAGTAGACATAAATCAACCCCCACCACGGCCGTGCGGGTGCCGGTCATTGCTGAGACCTACTGCTCAACAATTCAGGCCTCGACCGGGATCTTTTGGCTTCCCTCTACGAGGAGGGCCTGCTCGGTTCCCGGATAGTGAAGCCCTTTTTTCGTTCTGTAGCCTCACAAGACCGCCGACACGAGAAGGGCAGGGGTCGATTCCTGTTCCCTTATATTTTGTACTATTGGAAGTATAGCAATCCTTGGCTCTCGTAACAACAGGTTGGACAGGTTTCTCACCCCTAAACTCAATCCATGGAGACATCTTTTTCTCATGATAGTATGGTTATGGGCCGGCCTTTTCTTGAGGCTATACCTTGAATTGAGGAGACGCTCTCTCATGCCGAGACTCGTTGCCGTGATGGTTGTCCTGGGACTGATTCTTCAGACTGGCTGTTCACCGGATGTGGCCTCGCCGGAGACGCGGACCGGTTCACCGGAATCTCAACCCCCCGCTCCCAGCCAGGCCCCAGCCAACTCAGCTGCCTCACATCAGGCGGGAAGTATTGAAAGGAGTCTGCGTGGCATGGGCCCCGAGGAGGTCAATGAGACCCTCTCGGGGATGCAACCCCAGGAACGCACTGAAGTGGTGCTCAGGTTTCTTTCCTTTACACTCCTCTTCTACTACAGCGTCTATGACCGTTACCCCAGCGCCGATGAGGGTCTGGATATTCTCTTGACACCTCCTTCCGCCCCGAATGGTAAGACCTATGAACCCTTCGCGCGGGATGTCCTGCTCCTGGATGGCTGGCAACGC
>CAYRBI010000028.1:0-49408 GCA_964422415.1 uncultured bacterium
TCACACTTTAGCGTGTCTTTTCTCCCTCCTTCCTTGCGGGGGAGGGAGTTGTTTGGAGTTCACACTTTAGTGTGTTTTTCCTCCCTCCCCCCTTGCGGGGGAGGGTTGGGGTGGGGGGGGATAAGAACACACAGACAAAAAGGGCGGCTGCCGTCACCATAACGCCACAGCCGCCCTTTTTATTTATGAGCTACTAATCACTGGCAGGTCTAGTTCTGGAATGTCCGTTCGTGAACCGTGACACCACGCTCCGCCAATTCCGCCTTGGCCATTTCAGAGGCGGTACCCGTGATATACAGATCGGCCTTATCGAACTTATTTTTTCCCATCATGGCGCTGACCCGGTCGGCGAGATCCTTGTTCCAGTACAAGTAGTCCACGGGAACGGCAAGAACCTTGGCCCCATTCACATCGGTAAAGACGGGGGTCTGGCCAACCACCTTCATCGAGGAAAGAGGACGGAGTTCGCGGTGAATCCTTTCGGCTAGTTGGATCCGCCGCAGATAGAACAGAGCCACCTCTGGCGTAGGCACTTCCTGGATCAGGTCAAGATAGTCACGGATTCCGGCGACAGCGGCTAAACCTTGCAGGGATTCGGTAATCACGGTCCGCGAGGTGGGATTGTAGCCGGGATTCTGCTCGAACATACGGATGTCGGAGTTGGCGAATCCAATGCTGGTGAGGACCTGGCGGTCGCGTTGTTGAAGTTCAGCGGGAGACATATCGCGTAATCTGTCTGTCAGCCCCTTGTTGAGCTGCGCCGCGCCAAGTCCCAGGCCAGCCACTGGAATAAAGACAGTTCCGATGCGGGTGGCCAGGGCACCCCGGTTCTTGTTGCGCGCGACCTCCTTGAGCAGCTCGCGTAGTTGCTCATTGTCCGAGTAAGGATCGACACCCAGCGAGAAAGCCAATTCCTTCTCCGCTTGAGCGGACATGGCGGGTGTATCTCCAGTACCCACGACATCGCCCTCTTGAGCTTTGGCGGCCATCCGTTTGCCAACCTTCTCCAAACCCAAAGGAATGTTGGCCAAACCCTTGAGTGGGTGCTTCACCACATTCACGGTCGAGCTGACAGTTCCTTGAACCTGCTCACTCATCCCCTCCAGAAACAGCGGATCCTGACGCATGGACTCCAAGGCCGCCATGGCACGGATCTCATTCAGACGGATGCGGAGCATGTCCAGGCTCTGCGGGTGATACCACCCCTCCCGTGACCACACCGTGAAAGAATAGAAGAAACCATTCAAAGTCACGGGATTCATGATCCGGTAACTGGGCGAGGCAAAGACATCGGGCGTAAGCAGAGTTGAGGCGGTCAGTTCAGGTGGCGCTTCAATCTGACTCCAGCCTGGATGAATACCGGCATCAAATGAAGAGGCACACAAGATCAAACACAGACCATATACTGCTGACAGCATTTTTTTTCTCACGGTACTTCCTTTCTTACCCTAAATTCTCCCGCGGCCCCAAACAAAGAGGCCGGGCTGGTCCTTATTCTGGACCGGTGGTTGCAGGTGATTTCCCACATACCAGCTCGCTGGGGGACAATACAAGAAAAAGAGTAGGTGAGGAATGACTCTGGCTATAGGCATGAGTAATGCTCTATTTTCCATTTGCATAAAAATGGTGCCACAATAAAAAAACTCATGCGGGGTGAACACATATTCTCACCTTCCTACAAAGCGTGGTATTGTCTCACGCTATGGCCAAAAAACTGGAGTTATATGTTGAAGCCAGATCCACCTAACGGATTCGACAGGAGCTTAATCCTATGTTCACACACGCCGGTTATCGCATCTTTATCCGAGTCTCTTTAGTACTCCTATTACTGATCTCTTTGGATGCGGACCGATCACTCGCCATCACTCATCAAGATGAGCCCCAGATTGAGGAACTCGCCACCCAGTTTTCTTCACCACCAGCCTCAGCCCGTCCCTGGGTGTATTGGTTCTGGCTCAACGGCAACATAACCCGCGAAGGAATCACCGCCGATCTCGAAGCCATGGCTCGTGTTGGAATCGGTGGAGTTCTCATCATGGAGGTGGATCAAGGAATTCCCAAAGGTCCAGCTGCCTTCGCAAGCCCCGAATGGCGTCAGTTGTTCAAACATGTGGCGAAAGAAGCTCATCGTCTTGGTCTTGAGGTCAACATGAACAACGATGCTGGCTGGTGTGGCAGTGGCGGACCATGGATCACTCCAGAACAATCCATGCAGAAGGTGGTATGGTCCGAAACGCAATGCACAGGACCAAAACACCTGGATCAAGCCTTGGCTCAACCACCCACCAATGGAGATTTCTACCGGGACATTACTGTTCTCGCCTTCCCTTCCTCCCCAGGTGAGGTTGTGAAATCCAGCTTGCTATCACCCAAAGTGACCAATGATTCAGGAGATGAAGGAATTAACGCGAGTCCACTGTTCGATCAGGATCCAGGAACCCATGTCTCTCTTCCGAAACCCACCTCCAGTCAATCAAGGTGGATTCAGTTAGAGTTCAAAGATCCATTTGAGGCAAGGACTCTCACTCTACACGGTCCAGATGGGTTGAACCGTTTACACACATTGATCCAGGTTTCAGCGGATGGACAGGAATTCCGCACCATCCGGGAGGCCGACTTCATGTCTTCCTGTAAATCGGCCTCCTTTGGGGCGGCATCCTCCCGTTACTGGCGGTTTGTCTTCACTTTTGCTGATTCGCGTTCTGAAAAACTTGAATTAACGGATCTCGATCTGAGTTCAAGAGCAGTGATCGAGAATATCGAAGCCAAATCCGCTCTCATATCCCGGGCAATAGGATTCCCTCCTGACTCTGAACTTTCCTCCCCCCTCCCATCCATCCCACTCAAGCAAGTCCAGAACCTTTCCGAATTTCTATCAAGCGATGGTCATCTGGCATGGGATGTTCCAGCTGGGGAGTGGACAATCATCCGCTTCGGTCACACCTCGACAGGCCGGGTCAACTCACCCGCGCCTCAAGCAGGAACTGGCCTGGAGTGCGACAAACTCAGCAAGGAGGGCATCGAGGCACAATTTGATGGCCTCATGGGGAAACTCATCACGGATTGTACTCCGTTTGTGGGATCAGGCCCGGCTGGGCTCACCATGACCCATATCGACAGCTGGGAGGTTGGCTCCCAGAACTGGACAGCCAAGTTCGGTGAGGAATTCTCCAAGCGGCGTGGCTATGACCCCCGGCCTTGGCTGCCAGTGCTGACCGGGCGGGTCTTGGAAGGCTTGGACCAGTCCGAACGCTTCCTGTGGGATCTACGCCTCACCATCGGCGAATTGCTGGCTGACAACTACGCAGGACATCTCCAAAACCTTTGTCATCAACATGGGATCACTCTTTCCATTGAGGCCTATGGCGACTGTGTTTTCGATAACCTGACCTACGCGGGCCGCGCGGATATTCCGATGAGTGAGTTCTGGGTGGGTGGAATGTTCACGGAAATGGGCAAAACGATATCCTCAGCTGCCCACACCTACGGTAGGCCGGTGGTGGGAGCGGAAAGCTTCACGGCGGGCTATAACGAAGGGCAGTGGAAACAACACCCTTATTCATTGAAGGCTCTGGGCGATCAAGCCTTCTGCCAGGGGATTAACCGTTTCGTGGTTCACCGTTACGCGATGCAACCCTGGCTTAACCGTGTTCCAGGAATGACCATGGGACCATGGGGAGTCCATTATGAACGCACGGAAACATGGTGGGAACAAACTAGCCCTTGGCATGAATACCTTAGCCGTTGCCAATATCTCTTGCAGCAGGGACATTTTGTGGCGGATGTCTGTTATCTGATCAGCGAGGGCGCACCCAACGATGCCCCACCCCGCGTTAATCTCCAACCCGCGATCCCGGATGGATATGACTATGATGCCTGCCCTTCAGAACTGGCGGCACAAATGGAGGTGCGCGATGGTTGTGTGGTACTGCCAAGTGGTATGACCTACCGGGTACTCGCCCTGCCCTGGAGTAACAGGATCAGCCCCATCCTTATGCGGGAGGTCAAACGTCTCGCGGAAGCTGGAGCGGTCATCGTAGGACCTCGTCCCACCAAGTCACCCAGCCTGGCTGGATATCCACAGTGTGATGAAGAAGTCAACCAACTTGGGAATGAGCTTTGGGGTAATGACTCTTCTTCTTCTGCAAAGGTGATCAGCGAGACCTCACTCAATCCAGTTTTCTCACGCATGGGGCTCCCTCCAGATTTCAATAGCAAACCCGGTCTACGCTACATTCATCGCATCATCGGTGATGAGGACTGCTACTTCGTCGCCAATCCCCAACCGGACTCAGTTAGCGCAGTCTGCCAATTCCGGGTGAAAGGCAAACGTCCAGAGTTCTGGTGGCCAGAGAATGGACACAGGGAGGAAGTACCGCTCTATGAGCAGGATGGGGATATCACCACTCTACCGTTATGGCTGGGGCCATGCGGCTCCGTGTTTGTCGTGTTCAGTAAGCCACTCAAGGATACCGATCCATGGGTGGCATTCACTCACGCAGGGGAGAGCCTGGTCCCTGTGCATGATTCCCTTTCCGCCATCACCATCGAAAAGGCACTCTACGGCATCCTGGATGATCCCGCCCGGACACGGGATGTCATGGCCAAGGTCAAGGCGGTGGTTGCGATGGGCAACAACCAAATCCATGTGGCTGATATGGCCCTGGGAGATGATCCTGCCCTGGATGTGATCAAGACCCTGTCCATCAGTTACAAGGCTGGCGATCGATCCATCCAAGTCTCCGGTCAAGATCCAGAAACCATTTTTCTTCCACTCTACTTCCCCAACCTGAGCATCGAGAAAGCGCGTTATGGTGTTCTGGAAGATCCCGCCTGTACACGGGATGTGACAGATAAAGTACGCCATCTTGTGGAAGCAGGTGAGTACAGTTTCCAGGTGGCGCGCCTCGCCCAAGGTGATGATCCAGCCTTCGGTATCGTAAAGACAGCAGAGATTGAATGCCTTCTCGATGGGAAACCAGTCAAGTTCACCGGTACGGATCCAGAAACCCTTTACCTGGCTATTGCACCGGCCGCTGAACCACATCCGGTGGCACAGCTCCAGATCAAGGGGGATGGAAAAACGGTGTTGGAGGCCTGGCAAGGTGGCCGCTATGAGGTGAAGAGCAAATCGGGTGATCTCCGGAATTGCATGGTTCCTCAGCCACCCGCACCCATTGAGATCGAAGGTTCCTGGGACCTCTCCTTCCCTCCGGGTTGGGAAGCTCCCTCCGGTCTCACAATAGACAAGCTCGCATCTTTGAACAACCGCGAAGAGCCCGGGGTGAAATACTTTTCTGGCACCACCACCTACCGCAAGACAGTGAACATTCCAGATTCAATCCTGGATCCCGGACGGAAGATTTATCTCGATCTGGGAGATGTGAAGGTGATCGCACAGGTCAATCTCAACGGTCATGACTTGGGGATCCTTTGGAAGCCACCCTTCTGTATCGACATCACTGAGGTGGCCAAGACAGGAGGCAATACGCTGGAAGTTAAGGTCACCAACCTTTGGCCAAACCGCCTCATCGGTGATGAACAGAAACCCGAGGATTCCTCCCGGAATCCCGAGGGCTCTTTGAAGGAGTGGCCCCAATGGTTACTCGAAAACAGAGCGAGTCCCACCGGACGGCTGACTTTCAGCACATGGAAATTCTTTACCAAGGAGACACGTTTACTCGATTCCGGACTCCTTGGACCTGTCCGGTTGGTCACAACTCAAGTCGCGCCGGTGGAGTAACAAGCCACCCAATGGATTGGAACTGGGAGTAACAGTCAGCTGTTACTCCCAGTGAAGTCCGAGCCAATCCGCCGTGCCCTTGTTTTTCTCGACCCGTTTATAGGCCTCTTCGAGAGAGTGAACTCCCGGGAGAGTCCGTTTCAAGTTGGACTGAACCGTCACCCCCCCCTCTCCCAGGACATCGCAATTCATCTCCCATGCATCCGGCTGGGGATTGGTAATAGAGACATGCAAGCCAATGATCTCCTTGACCCCCTGCGCGAACATGGCCGCGACAAGTTGGTCCAAGCCATCACTCACGAAACTGGACATCTCTGGGCTGTCAAAGGGAGGTGGCAATAGCCCCTTACGCCGCGCGGGATCGGGATGGAACAAGAAACGGCGCAGATCCATGAACTTGGCGAATTGAACCGCCGCATTGGGATCCTCGGATTGGGGACGAAAACGGTACTCAACTGAGTTCTTCCCCACAATCAGGTCGCTCATACGGACCTCACCACGGCCTGTGAGTTCCTTGCGGATAAAAAAGCCTGTCGCATCCACCAAATCACTGAAGCGGAAGGTCTCGCCCTCTTCGATGAAAAAGCGCTTGGCATCCAGGTCGAACTGGATCTCGGAACGTGGTTTCCAGTCCAGATCGATGGGACGGCGTGTCTCGATAAAGGATTCGCCATCCTGCACGCGTAGCCGAGTGTTCGTAAGCATGTGATGAGAGAGGTCATCCAGTATGAACTCATAGGGAGCCGTTGGTGGGGGAGTCACTCCCGGGGTCACCAGCCGGGCACGGTCCACCAGCACCCGTCCCTCGCCACGCCAATTCACAAAGGGGCGGATCGAATGCGCCAGATCGCCACACACAATGGTCACATCGGTCAGGGTCAGACGTGGGATGGGCACCCCCTCCTGGTTCATCTTCTCGATGACTTTCTGGCTGTAGAGATTCCGCTGGAGCAGTTGATAGCCCTCGCGGATTTTTGCCAGAGCGGCCAGGGTTTCCTTCTGGAAGGCCTTGTAGCCCTCGGCTCCGACTCGAGAATCCTCAATCACGATGGAACGGAAGGTCTGATCCTCTTCATCCAGGTCGGCGCGGGCGGCACGCCAGAAGGGGAAGGGATTGGCATCAAATTTCAAGTAGGTCCCCAAGTCGGTGACCACAAGCGTCTCCGAGGTGGTTCCCGCCACCGCGATAAGCAGACGCGGACTCCCATTGCGCGCTGGATAAAGGGCCTCAGCGCTGGCGATACCCCGGATGGAGATTTCATTCCCCTGTACTGAAACCCAGTTTTTCTCTTTAACACCCTCTGGCTTTCCCTTGGTATAGAGGAATTGGGAGGCACGTGGCAGGTCCAGATTCTGGCTCAGGGTCGGGAACCGGCGTGGGAAACGTAGACAGGTTCCATCCGGGCGGGTGGCATCGAGGATGAACTGGCCGCTGGCGGTAAGTACGCCGGCATTACCACATTGCACATCCACGCCATCTTCCTTGGCGGAGATCATCTCCTGGGTGCCATCCTCATGGGAGGTAATCCAGAGGGTAGCGCCTTTCATCAACTTCCAGCGGTTAAAGGCGATGGTGGTGTATTGGCCCTCGACCGCAGCGGTCATCTCCGCAACCTTGGCGGGAACTGCCTCAAGTTTAGGAGGAACTGCCTCCAACTTGGGCGGAATAGCGGTATTTTGACTTAAGGCCATTCCCTGTAAGAGAAAAAGCGCCACAAAAGAAAACACACAGGTACGAATCATTCTCGCAAATGCTCCTTGGAGATTGAGATATCTCAGTGTACTCTTGCACCCCCCCACCCCCACCCTCCCCCACAAGGGGGGAGGGTGGAAAAAAAAACACTAAAGTGAGAACAACAAACAACTCCCTCCCCCCTGGTGGGGGATGGTGGGGGTGGGGGAGAGAGAAACTCACAACCACCTCTTGAAAAACTATTCACAGAAACCCATTGGCCAGATACCAACGGTGGGTTTCCTCAATCGCCGGCTCCAGTGATGACTGGGGCAATCCCAGTTCCCGGACCGCCTTGCTTGAATCTGAATAAATATACCGCATGGACATCAACACCTGGTTGGCATCGACAGGAAGGGACAGGCCCATCCAACCACGTAAAATCCCGACCCCCACCGAGGCCATCCTCAATACTGGCGCGGGAAGGGGAAGACGCGGCGCCGCTTTCCCCAGTACACTGCAGACCAAAGCGAATATCTCACGGTAGGTGAGGTTCCGGTTCCCGAGGATATACCGCTCTCCTACTTTTCCCTTCTCCCACGCGGCCAAGTGCCCTTCTACCACATCTTTGACCGCAATGAAATTCGATCCGCCCGGTGGATAAAAGCGGAGTCTTCCCTGCACGGCCTGGAGCACCATGGCTCCGGCATTCCGGTTCACATCACGCGGACCAAACATGGTGGCGGGATTGAGAATCACCGCCGCCAGCCCTTGATCGATGGCCTTCCGCACCTCCACCTCACCCATCAGTTTACTATGGCCATAAGGGAACTCCTCTGGCCTTAATTCAAATTCGCTCTCCTCGGTGAGCAGGTGGCGATTCTTTGAAACCCCCATGGCGCTCAGGGAACTGGTATACACCAAACGTGGAATCCCCGCCTTAAGTGCCGCCTGGCAGACATTCCGGGTTCCCTTTACATTGACCGCGTAGAGCTCCTCAGGTGAACGGTGGTATTGGATCCGCGCCGCCATATGAAACACACAACCGCACCCCTCCATGCCACGGGCCAGGGAGTCCACCTCACCAGTGACATCCCCCAGAATCTCTTCATAGGACAGGCCCGCGAGCGCCCGCTTCGATGAACCCTGACGGCGAAGGATGCGAACCTGCACACCTCTCGCCACCAGGCCCGCCACTAAATTGGCACCCAGGAATCCGGTCGCGCCAGTCACGAAGGCCTTCATGGCCTTAGAAGTGATAGGTGGCGCAACCAACTTGAAAACCAGAGGCCACCGCGAGAATCAGCCCCACATCACCAGGATGTGGGAGTTCCTGACGAAGGGCATGTTGGAAAATAAAGGGTAACGAACAGCTCAAGTAGTCACCCTTCCCAGCAGGAAGAGTCACGAACCGGTCGAGTGGAAGGCCCAGGACCTGGCTGAGTTGAGCTGCGATATTGGCATCCACTTGCGGTGGAAAGATCCAACGAATGGAAGCAAGTTCCAGCCCCTCCTGAGCCAAACACTCCTCCACCATGGGACGGATCCTGGAAAGTACCTGGTCCCATGCGAGAGAAGGCTCCCGCATCTCAAGGACTGTCTTGCCCGCACGGCTGGTGGAGAAGGTGGAAAAGTCCTTTCCAGGATCTTCCAGGCTCGCGAAGGAGAAGGAACCAAACCCCGGACCATCCAATGTGCCCGCCGAGAGCAGAGCCGCCGCGCCTGCCTCAAGGAGTCCTCGTGGACGGGTGCCTGGAATGCCATGGTTGTTCTCGATCTCGGCGGCGGTCACCAGGACATGACCGCAGCCTCCCATCGCCATCATCCGGGAAGCCACCTGGCAAGCATTCAGGAATCCCAGGCCGCCATTAAGGATATCGAAGGTAAAGGTCCGATTCTCATCGAGGGGATGGATCTCCGCGTTGATGCCCAGGTTACCCGCGATGATCGCGGCCAGAGCTGGTTCCGAAAGATACTCATTACGGTAGACACCCGTATGAATCACGAGGTCAATGTCCCCTTTCGGGATCCCCGCGTCCGTAATGCATTCTCCCGCCGCCTCACTGGCCATAATCACCGCATCGGGTGCGGAGGAGGGACTCGCTACCACAGTCCCCAGGCCCGCGATACGGACACGTGGGTTACTGATAGGGTGGTGGGGGTGCCGTGTGACCGTGGATTCCCGCCTTCGCGGGAATGACGTTCCGGACGAGAATGATAAGTCCGGTGCAGTGGTCCGGAAACGGTCTGGCAGGTCATCGAAGGTGTATAGCGCGGTACCAATCACCTGCCCCGAACCGGTCACCCCAAACACCACCTTGTCACCCGGGTGGATACGTCCCGCCTTGAGCTGGTCATAGACCGCCACGGAGTGGCTGGTGGAGGCGGTATTCCCGCGTTCCCCCAGATTGATGATCGTGTTGCGGTCATGACAAGCATTCTGCTTGAGGGTGGCGTTGATCTCACGCATTGCATCCCGCAGAGCAGTTTCCGAGGTCTGGTGCATGACGATATGTTGGATATCTCCCGCCTCCCAGCCTCGACGGCGCAGGGTATAGGTGGAGTGGGCCACGGTTTGACGCAGGGCGACGGCGGTCTGACGAATCGAATCAGTGACCATGATGGCCCCGCCATGTTCGCGGCGGGTGGCCTTGGCGATACACAGAGAGCTGTATTGACCGAGGGTGTAGAGATCGATGACATGGAAACCCACCGAGTCATCCTGAGCGGGGTGTAGCAACAACGCCGCCCCGGCATCGCCTACTGTCAGGCAGGCCAGACGCGGGTCCATGAAGCCCTCGATCTCTTTCTGCGCAGTCACGGCCAGATGACTAATGTACTCGCCACTGACCACCAGCGCGGAGCGCGCCGCCCCAGTCCGCAGAAAACTGTCGGCGGTCTTGATGCCGGTGAACATCCCCGCACAGGCATTGGAGAGGTCAAACGCCACAGCGTGAGTCAGCCCGAAGGTGTATTTCAAACGCGCCGCACTGCTGGGCTCGAAATAGAACTCACCCGGCCCATCCTGACGGGAGATGTTGCAGCAGATCAACAGATCGATTTCATCCGGCACGTAAGATGACCTGGAGAGGCAGTCCTCGATGGCCCGCTTAGCGAGATCGAGCGAAAATTCATGTTCTCCCACCACCCGGCGGCTGTGGATTCCGGTCATTTTCTCCAACGGGAAATCGATGGGGACCTGGCAGCCGGCGATCAGCTCAGCGGTGGTCATCACCTTCTCTGGAAGATACACCCCGATGCTTTCGATCAGTGTGTTCCCCACCAAGCGGGTGGTCTCAACAGGAACCACCGGCACAACTTCCGTAACCGGACTTGGGGGCGGAATCTCATCAGCGGCCGGAGCCGAGGGTATCTCCACCATGGCGCTCTGAGGTTCACAGATCCCACGTTGTTCCAGGATCTCCGCGAGTTGAGCGATGGTCTGATACTGGAAGAGCATCTCCGGGGTGAGCGGCAATCCCGCTTGAGTAGCCCGTGAGGCGGTCTCCAGACTCTGGATCGAGGCCCCTCCCAGGTCGAAGAAGTTGTCATAAATGCCGATCCGCTCGATACCGAGAACTGCTTGCCAGATCTCTGCAAGACGGCTTTCCGTGGGGGTACGTGGCGGGGCATAGGGCAATTCGAGTTCTGGGCGTGAACCATCTGGCAAGGGCAGCGCCTTGCGGTCGATCTTGCCATGTGAGGTCAATGGAAAGGCCGGCAGGAACAGAAACACTGTAGGAATCATGTAGCCGGGCAACAGCCCACGTAGAAAAGCCCGCAGTTCCGATACATTGAGATCGTCACCCTCGCGGGGAACCACATACGCCACCAAACACTTCTCTCCCGGCTTGAGCTCCTGGGCGATGACCAAGACCTCACGTATCAGTGGCGACTTGAGCAGAGCAGACTCGACCTCACCCAGTTCGATCCGGTAGCCATGGATCTTAACCTGAAGATCGGTGCGTCCGAGATACTCCAGATTTCCATCCTCCCGGTAGCGCGCGAGATCCCCAGTCCGGTAAAGACGTGAGCCAGGAGCCGTAGAGAAAGGATTAGGAACAAAGCGTTCATCGGAAAGACCGGGACGGTTCAAGTAACCCTCCGCGAGACTCTCGCCACCGATATAGAGTTCGCCCACCACTCCCTTGGGAACCAGTTGCCGATAGTGGTCTAGAACATACAACTGCGTATTCGCCACCGGATGGCCGATCGGGATATTCTCCGGAAGGGGATTCACTGGCTGGGCATCATAGATGCAGCAACCGACTGCCGCCTCGGTGGGGCCATATTCGTTGATGAGCCGTGCCCAGGGGGCCTTCTCGCGCCAGAAGGCGAGGTGGTGGGCATACAACGCCTCACCCCCGATCACCAGCGAACGGAACTTTCCATCCAGGTTACCATCCACCAGTAGCGGTTCGAGAACCTTCATGTGCGCCGGGGTCAGTTTGACAAAGGTAAGGTCCTCGAAGCTGCGGATGGCCGATGCCAAGCCCTCCACACCACTCTCCTCCGGGATGAGGATCTGGCGGTTGCCGGTCATCAAGGGAGCGAACAGGCTGGTGACAGTCAGGTCGAAGCGGATGGGGGTATGGACCGGAACTCCATTCCCCTCGGCAATACGATACTCACGGACCGCCCAGCAGAGGTAATTCATCAATGCCCGGTGCGAGAGCATGACCCCCTTGGGTTGGCCAGTGGAACCGGAGGTATAGATGATGTAGGCCAGGTTGCGGGGTGTCACACCGCTATGAGGGTTTGTCACCGGGAAACGGGAGACCGCATCCCAGTCCGTGTCCAGGCAGACCAGCTTGGCGGCTGTCTCCGGCAGCTGTCCACTGAGCGAAGCAAGGGTCAGGACGGCCAGCGCATGGGTATCCTCGAGCATGAAGGCCAGACGTTCCCGTGGATTGTCTGGATCGAGCGGAACATAGGTTCCCCCGGCCTTCAGCACTCCGAGGATCGCCACCATCATCTCCGGTGAACGTGGGATTGAGATCCCCACGCACACACCGGTTTTGACACCCAAATCCCTTAGATAGTAGGCCAGCTGATTGGCAAGGGCATTCAACTCCCGGTAAGTCAGTTTCTGGTCCTTGAAGATCAAGGCCACCGCATCCGGAGTCTTGTCCGCTTGGGCTTCGATGACCTGGTGGACGCATAAATCGCGCGGATAGCCCGCCTGGGTGCCGTTGGTCTCGAAGCCACACTCCAGATCATGTCTCTCCGCGTTGGTCAACAGTGGCAACTGGCCAAGGCGGCAACCGGGATTCTCTACGATCCCTTGAAGCAGGATCCGGAAATGCTCCTTCATCCGCTCCATTGCCGGGGGTTCGAAGAGATCGGTGTTGAATTGAAGAATGCCCGAGAGCGAGGTCTCCACCTCGATGATGGTCAGCGTGAGATCAAAGGGAGCGCCACGCTGGCCGGAAGACAAGGTCTCGAACTGGAAGCCGGAGTCCTTCTCCGGACGGTAGAGACGCGGACGGTCCCACACAAAGGAGGCCTGGTAGAGAGGGGTCCGGCTGGGGTCACGCTCCACCTGGAGCTTCTCGGCCAACAGTGAGAAGGGGTAGTCCTGATGCGCGACCGCATCCAACACAGTTTGACGTACTTGTGAGAGGAACTCGTGGAAAGTGAGGTCTCCCTGGGCATCCGCCCGGAGCACGACTGGATTTACAAAACAGCCCACCGTCCCCTCAAAGCCCGGCTGGTTACGTCCCGCCATGGGGGTTCCCACCAGGATATCCTCCTGCCCCGTATAGCGCGCTAATAAGGCCTGATAGGCTGCGAGCAGAATGGTAAAGAGAGTGGTCTTTTCGCGCTTGGCGAGGTCTCGCAGTTGTTGGCTGAGAGATACGCCCAGATCGAACTGAACCGCCTGGCCAGTATAGGTCTGCAGAGCAGGACGGGCTTGGCTGGTGGGCAGATTGAGCACCGGGAGTTCCCCCGCGAGGAGCTCCCGCCAATACGCCCATTGAGTCTGTCCCTCTTCGCTCTCAAGAAAGGTTTTCTGCCAATCGACAAAAGCGCGAAAACTCTGAGGCATGGGGATCTGAGAGGCCGGTAAGTTCTCACTCAAACACTGGTAAGTGTCACGGACTTCCTTGACTAACACATCGAGCGACCAGAAATCGACCGCGATATGGTGCGCCACCAGCAGGAGCACCTGCTCCTCTTCACCACACTCGAAAAGAAAGATTCGCAGCAACGGCCCCTGGGTAAGGTCGAAGGGACGGTCGGCTTCCTCCGCGATCCGCCGGTCTAGACTGGCTTGATCCCAAACAGTGGCATCGATCACCTCAAAGTGGGGCTCCAACTTCGGCAATACAGTCTGCGAGGGCACCCCAGCCCGTTCCTGGAAGATGGTCCGCAATGCCGGGTGACGGCCAGCGGAAACTGTAAAGGCTTGCTGAAGACGCGCGGGTTTCACCGGGGGGTGCAACCGGGCGGCGTAGTGAATGTTGTAAGCGGCATTGCCCGGCGCGAGACGTTGGACAATCCACAATCCCCGTTGCCCCAGGGAGAGCGGGAAGGTGTCTTGTGGTTCCGCGGATTTCTTGGCGAGCAACTCCCGCAAGAATTGGCGCTTCTCATCAATGGAGAGCGTACTGAGATCGATTGTGCCGGAGCTCATTGTGGGTTGTCTTTATCCGCGAGAAGGCTCGCCAGGAGCGAATCGACCTGGTCCTCGGGCAGTTGGTCGAGTTGTCCCAGCAGAGACTCCGCCTCCTCGCGGCTCATTGGTCCGGGCAAGGACTGCGCGGGAGTCTGGACCGTCACCGAACTGGTCTGACGCAAGATCTCCCGGTGAATCCACTCGGCAATTCCGCTCGCGCTGGGCCCTTTGAGAAATTCAACCACTGGTACCACAACCCCCAAATGTATCTCAGCCCAGTTCCTGAGTTCCACTGCCATCAGGGAGTCCACTCCGAGACTGGTTAAGGGTTGATCCGGCTCCACTTCAGAGGCGGGCATATCGAGGACCGAGGCAATCTGCCCGGTCAATATCTTTGTTAGTGATGCAAGGGACTCTGCGTTGTCTCCCACTGCCAGCTGGCCGCGCAAGGCCAATGGCTCAAGGGGTTGGCCGGTCAGGGCCGAACGGCGGACAGCCGGACTGCCCGCTACCCGTGAGAAGAACGGACTCGTGGCAAAGGTCGGATGGCTGCGGCTCCAAGCCTCCCAATCGATAGGCGCCACACCGGCTTGAGCTTTCCCCGAAACCAGAAGAGCTCCCAAGGCATCCAAGGCCAAGGCGGGATCCAAGGCTGTCATGCCACGCGGGGCTAGGGGACGGCCGGATTCTTTCTCAAAGCGGGCGGCCATGCCCACCTCACGCCAAAAACCCCAGTTCACCGAGAGGACATGTCTGCCGCCGGCGGTCTGAGAGTGAGCCACCGCATCCAGGTAACAGTTCGCAGCGGCATAGGATCCCAGGAATGGCGAACTCATAAGCGCCGAGACCGACGAGAAGAAGACCATGAAATCAAGGGCTTCATCGCGGAAAAGGGACACCAGGTTGTCTGTGCCGGTAACCTTGGGAGTCAACACGCGGTTAAGTGTCACAGGATCTGTATCGAGCAGGGATTGCGCGGTCACCACTCCCGCGGCATGGAAAACTCCCCGGATGACCGGCCGGGATTCCTTGCGATAACCGCGCAGAAAAGCGGCCAGTTTTTCTGAATCAGCCACATCCACCGGAACGGTATCTACACTCGCGCCCAGAGATTCGAGCTGGCGGATGGCCGAAATTTTCTGTCCCTCCAGAGTGTCTCCGGGAATCCCTGACCAGAGGTTACGTGCAGGAAGCGGGGTTCGTCCGAGGAGGATCAGATGCGCCGCTCCCCTCTCCACCAGCCAGGCCGCCACCTTGAGTCCCACATCTCCCATACCACCGGTGATGAGATAGGCGCCATCTTTCTTGAAGAGTGGGGCAGTCTGTTCCACCGGCTCCACGGGAAAATGATCCAACCGGGCCACATATCGTTGCCCAGCGCGGTAAGCCACACGATCCTCGAAGCCACCGGAGAGTATCTCTTTCTCCACACACTCAGCCACATCATTCACTGTCATTCCTGGGTCGAGATCGATGAGACCTCCCCACAGGTTGGGATGTTCGACAGCCAAGGTCTCCCCTAAACCCCACAGTGGGGACTGGGCGGCATTCATCCGGCCTCTATTCTGTCCCACAGCCATAGCGCCTTGGGTTATGATCCAAACCTTGCACTCCCCCAGCCGGGTTTCGCGCGCCAGAGATTGGAAAATCCGCACCAGACCGGCGAGATTTGATCCCGGCGTAGAGTGAGGTGTCTCAAGTCCCCACAGATAGAGGACATGTGAGATCTGTTTTCCCTCCAGGCTGGAGAAGAGTTTCTTGTAGTCATCCGGTTCAGTGGCGGAAACGATGTACCGGTGCGCGTCAAAGTGTTGATATTTCTCACCAGAAGAGACCTCGATACAATTTCTTCCCTGGCTGTTAATGAGACTACTGACCGCTTTGGGGAACTCTCCCTGACCAGTAAAAACCAGCCAGTCACCCATCGCGGCGGGTTTACCCGAGTCCGCCAGTGGGCAGTTCTCCCAGACAACTTCATAAATCCAATCGCGCCATTCCTGACCGCTCTCTTTGTGGTGGGTCTCTCCCACAGAGCTGGGGACGGTTTCCACAGGGGAAGTCCGGGGGGTCTCGATCCAATACCGGCGGCGGTCCCATGGATAAAGTGGAAGGCGGACAGATGTCGTACGGTGGGACTGCAAAACACTCCAGTTCACCGTGAAGCCGCGAGAATACAGCTCCGCCAGGATGTGAGGGATGGCGGCCAACCTTGATGTTCCCTCCTGGAAGAGAGACAGGAATACAGTAGCACCGGAGAGTGAGCTAAGTTCTTCTTCCCTGGCCTGTTCAGGACCAAGGGTCAGGAAAACATCCGGTTTTAGCTCTCTTATCTGTTGAGCCAAGGACTGGCTGGTGGATTGTGATCCGCGTTGTGTTGGCTGGAGTGAAGCAGCAAGTTTCAGGGCTTCATTCATTGTCAACTTGCCAGCAACACACCTCGCCGCGATCCCTCCGGTACCTTCCCCAAGGACAGCATCGGGCTCCAGCCAGGAGCTCCATAGACGGGCTAAGGCAATCTGCACCGAACACACAGCCACAGCCGAGGGAGATGGTCCCCCCAGGCGTGCCACACCCTCTGGCAGGAGAATCTCCGCCAGAACCGACTCCCCGGTAAGAGCACGGTTGGCCTCATTACATTCACGTAGTACTTCGGCGAATGGGGGCAGCCCCTCGGCCAAATCCCGTCCTATCTCCAGCCAGCCTTCACGCGAGCCGGGAAGAAACAGGGCCAGCCGGAGCTTCCGGTTGGTGGGTTTAATCCCATTACAGAAAGAGTGGGAGGTTGTCTCTCCGGCAAGAAACGCCTCCAACGCGGCAATCAGTTCATTCCGCGCTCCCCCCACCAAAGCCAGACGGTAGTCATGATGAGTCCGCTGAACCCCCGCCAAATAGCACAGATCCGCGAGCCAGGTCTTGCCCGCCTGAGGACGGCCCTGCAGTAGGTCCCGGTAACTCCCGGCCAGTTTCCGTAATGATCCCATGCTCCGTGCCGAAAGGGGAAACAGGAACTGTCCCGGACCGGTAGAACCAGAAGCCGCTGGACGTGAGGACTCCTTAGCCGGAGCCTCCTCGACAATGACATGGGCGTTGGTTCCACTGAAACCGAAGGAGCTGATCCCAGCGATCCGCTTGTGTTCACCGCTTCGCCAGGGAAGCAAAGCGGCCGGAATGGAAATGGAGGTCTGATCCCAATCGATATGTGGATTCGGGTTTTTGAAATGCAGATGTGGAGGGATCTCCGCGTGTTGAAAAGCGAGCACTACCTTAATGAGACCGGCAATTCCAGCGGCGGCTTCGAGATGTCCGAGATTGGTCTTGACCGAGGCCACCGTGAGCGGTTGATGAGGTTTCCGGTGTTGTCCGTAGACTGTGGCAAGAGCCTGGATCTCAATCGGATCCCCCAAAGAGGTTCCGGTTCCATGTGCCTCGACATATGAGACTTCAACAGGGTGGACACCGGCGGATTTCAACGCTTCCTGAATGACCGCTTGTTGAGCATGAACGCTCGGGACAGTTAGCCCGCTGCTACGTCCATCATGGTTGACCGCCGAGCCACGGATCACCGCGAGGATATGATCCCCATCGGCCTGGGCATCGCTCAGACGCTTAAGCACTACTACCCCACAGCCCTCGCCACGGACATACCCATCGGCGGAAGCATCGAAGGTCTTGCATAGGCCATCGGAGGCCATTGCACGCACACGCGAGAAGTAGATGGTTCCCTCCGGAGAGAGAATCAGGTTTACTCCTCCAGCCAGGGCCAGATCGCTTTCACGTAGACGCAGACTCTGACAGGCCAGATGAAGGGCCACCAGCGAGGAGGAACAGGCCGTATCGACAGTCATGTTCGGCCCTAGCAGCCCCAGACAATAAGAGATCCGCCCAGAGGCGATGCTTCCGGCGGTACCAGTGCCCGAATAGGGATCGTTGCAGGCTCCCTCCTCCGAGCGAATCTGAAGACGCAGGTAATCCTGGGTGGATAATCCGATAAAAACCCCCGTCTTGGAGCCGTGGAGATGCTCCAACACCTGACCGGCATCTTCCAGCGCCTCCCAGGAAACCTCCAGGAGCAGACGCTGCTGGGGATCCATACGGACCGCCTCACGGGGAGAGATGCCGAAAAAGGCGGCATCGAATTGGTCGACATTCTCGATGAATCCACCCCAGCGGGTGTTCATCTTCCCCGGTTGGGAGGGATCCGGATCGTAATAGACCGAGGCATCCCACCGGTTCTGGGGAACCTCCGTGACGGCACACTTCCCTCTTCGCAGCAATGTCCAGAAGGAATCCACATCCGGTGCACCCGGCAGACGGCAGGCCATTCCGATGATCGCGATGGGTTCACGCGGCGAGAGAAGCGGTTCCTCCTCAATAAACTCCTGAGATTCATCCTCGCCGGATAGGTGCCGCGCGAGATCCTCGATAGTGGGGAAGTCGAACACCAGGGTTGGCGATAGGGGGCGTCCGAGCCAGTCCTCCAGATCCCCGGAAAGGCTTACCGCGAGAACTGAGCTGATGCCATAACTTGTAAATGGCTCACTGACATCGATCTCGTCGGGATCAATCTGGAGTTCTTCTGAAAGTTTAGAGACCAGCCAAGCGGAGATGGCGTCGGATGTAGGGGGCGTCCCTCCAGACGGACCTCTGTCTGGACTGGAACGTCCGGGTTTGTGACTGGGAGAACTCTCGTCCCGGAAATCCTGAGGCATCCCTGAATTCTAAACCCGATCCAGGGTTCCGGCTAGAAATCCGGCCCTACAAGCATGGCGTTGAATCTTCCCGCTGGAGGTCTTGGGAAGTTTGCCGGCCTTGAGAAGCGCGATAGAGTGAACCTGGATATCATGATGCTCGGCCACCGCGCGACGGATGGCCCGCACAATCTCCTTCTCATCAAAGTGGGTTCCATTGCCATTGCTGGAGGGGGGTTTTCCATTGGCCTTACTAAGCCCACGGGTGTAACGTGGCTCTACCTCGGCTACCACGGTCAAACGCTCGGAACCTCCCGTCTCCGCCACAAACACGGCGCAACAAGAGGGACGGATTGCGGAGTGAGCATTCTCCACGGTGATCTCGATGTCTTGGGGGTAGTGGTTTCTACCCTCGAGGATGATGAGATCCTTCAGACGGCCGGTGACAAACAATTCGCCATTCAAGATGAAACCCAGATCTCCGGTCCGGAGATAGGGGCCATCATCCCGGCCATTGATTCGTGCGCCAAAGGTCCGAATCGTCTCCTCGGGTTGATCCCAGTAGCCTTGGGCGACACTCGGACCCGAGACCCAGATCTCGCCAATATGTCCCTGGGGAAGCTCATCCCCCGTATCCGGATCCACAATTGCCACTTCCTGATCGGCGGGAACATAGCCACAGCCAACCAGACTGCGTGAGTCTTCCTGGCCTTGCGGCACCTCGACCGCCAGATGTTGCTCCAAAGAAGATTCATCGAAACAATGCACCCTTGGTGGCAGACCGCGTTTGCTGCCAGACACAATCAAGGTGCCCTCCGCCAGACCATAACAGGGGTAGAAAGCCTCACGGCGGAAACCACACGAAGCAAAGGCATTGGCGAAACGTTCCAGGGTGTCATAACGAATCGGCTCAGCTCCATTAAAGGCCAGTGACCAACAACTCAGATCAATGGTCGCCTTTTGCTCCTCAATCACTTTACGGACACACAAGTCATAAGCGAAATTGGGGCCTCCACTGATCGCGGCCTGCTTGCGCGAGATCGCCTGCAACCAGCGGAAGGGATGCTGGAGGAAGGTCAGCGGGGACATCAATGTCGCATTACCACCACAGTAAAGGGCCTGGAGAATTCCTCCCACCAAACCCATATCATGATAGGAGGGAAGCCAGAATACCCCGCAGGAGTCCTCGTTAGTCTCGAAAAAGCCCTGGATCAGAACGGAATTGTGCAGAATGTTCCCATGAGTGACCATAACCCCTTTGGGAGAGGCGGTGGATCCAGAAGTGTATTGAAGAAAAGCCAAGGAATCTGGGGAAGAACCAGTTTCATCCCACTCCAGTGCCAAACTCTCCGGAAGATCATCGGTCGCGATCCAACGCATGAGCTCTAAATCGGGAGAATGAGCGAAGAGTTCATCAACCCGTGAAAGAATCTCATTGGTCGTGAGAGCCACGATGGGTTGAGCGTCATTAGCGATGGCCTGCATCCGTGGCAAAGTCCGGTTGAGACGGGCCGGATGGGGTGGGTAGGTGGGCACTGCCACGACATCGGCATACAGACAGCCAAAAAAGGCGGCAATGAATTCGAGTCCCGGTGGAAAGACCAGGAGGGCGCGTTCCCCACGGATTCGAAGATTCTGGAGGACCGCCGCGATGGCACGCGCTTTACAGTCTAACCCGCCATAAGTGAGCACAACCTCCAGATTTTCATCATGAAGGAAGCTCGCGGCCACCTTGTCGGGATGTTTGAGAGCCCTAGAACGAAGCAATTCGACCAGTGTCGCAGCTTGTTGGGGCGAGTCAACGAAGGCGTCGTATAGGGGTTGTGCTGATCCGGAAAGTCTGGCCACGATGGAGCGTATCCTAATTCAAAAACATCAGCCGTAAACGATTAATCTTTCCCCCTTCCTCAGCCCACACGAGCCGGAGGGAGGCGTTGTAACCTTATGGAATCCCGCCTGTTAATCCGGCATTCTCCCGTTCCCCCCTCCTCGAGTCCAGTTGGGAGGTCCAAGAGACCGAACACAAGACCACGACCTATTAATACCCCTCCTGGAGAAAATCGAGTACGGCCTTCAGGGGTATGACGGAATCCTAGCGAAGCCCCCTGGCCAAAGCAACCAGAACGAACCCTCTTCTTAGGCTAGGGAAGCCACGCAAACAAAAGAAGTTTAAACCCTTCATGGCCCGTGGAGAAGAGGTAAGCCAGAATCCTCAAAGAAAAGCGATGCTAGAAACCGAAGTCCGTGGTATTGTGTTACCTTCCACGGGAGTGTGCCGTTTGGAAAAAGAACCCGTTAAATTTTGGATACCATATATCCTTCCCAGGAGGTTTTTTGCCATGGAGCAGGAATCCCAGGTACTCTCATTCCCCAGCATAAGGTTATCACGCCGGTCATTTGTTGCGGGCACGGGGGGGGTGGCCGCCCTGAGTCTGGTCAGCCCCAGAACCGCTTTCAGCGCCGCCGCGAACTCAAAACTCGAAATCGGCGTTATCGGTTGTGGAGGACGTGGAACCTGGATCGCCGACCTGTTCCAGCAGCATGGCGGTTATCAAGTTGTAGCAGCGGCGGATTACTTCAAGGACCGGGTGGATGCTTTCGGTGAGAAACTCCAGGTCCCTTCTTTGAGAAGGTTCAGTGGCCTCTCAGCTTATAAGCGGATGCTGGAGGGGGATCTCGATGCCGTGGTCATTGAAAGCCCTCCTTACTTCCACCCGGAGCAAGCCGAGGCGGCGGTCAAAGCAGGAAAGCATGTTTATCTGGCCAAACCCATCGCGGTCGATGTGCCTGGCTGCCAGAGCATCGAAGCCAGCGGGAAAGAGGCCTCCAGCAAGAAGCTCTGTTACCTAATTGATTTCCAATCCCGTACTAATCCCTTCTACCAGGAAGCGGTCAAGCGGGTCCACGGTGGAGAAATCGGAACCGTCATCAGTGCCGATGCCGAATACCACACTGGACGGCTGGGGATCCAAGCTCCGCCGGGATCCCCTGAAGCACGCATCAAGAACTGGGTCTTCGACATCGCCCTCTCCGGCGACATCATCACCGAGCAAAACATTCACGCCTTGGATGTAACCACGTGGGTTCTCGACGCGCACCCGCTCAAAGCGGAAGGCAAGGGGGGACGCAAGGGCAGAACCGACGTGGGGGATTGCTGGGATCACTTCTCAGTCATCTTCACCTTCCCCAATGATGTCCTGGTCACCTTCAGCTCCAAACAATACGGCGAAGGGCATGAAGATATCCTCTGCCGGGCTTATGGCACCGAGGGAACCCTCCACACCCACTATGGCGGTGAAGTCTCCATCAAGGGGAAGAAACCCTATGAAGGCGGCGACACCGGGCCGATCTACAAGGAGGGGGCCGTCGCCAACATCGCCACCTTCCACAAGAGCATCACGGAGGGAGACTTCTCCAACCCCACCGTAGCGGACAGTGTCCGTAGTAACCTGACCACCATCCTGGGCCGTACCGCCGCATACACGGGAAAGGAAGCCACCTGGGAGGAGCTCATGAAGAGCCAGGAGCGGATGGACCCGAAACTGGAAGGATTGGTGGATTAGGGGAGAGCCAGGTATTGAAGTGAGGTCTCCCCCCAACCCTCCTCCGCCAGGGGGGAGGGAGTTGTTTGTTGTTCACACTTTAGTGTGTTTTTTCCCCCTCCCCCCTGGCGGGGGAGGGTTGGGGGGAGACGCGTACACAACGAGGAGGTTAGTGAATGAGCGTGTCCAAACATTCACGCAGAGAGATCCTTGTGGGTATGGGACGGGCCGCATTGGCGTTACCGTTGGCGGGTGGTTTTTTGAGGAATGCGGAAGCGATGGATCACGCCGTTCCGGGGTTCAAAATCGGAGTGTGTGATTGGACCCTCGGCAAGCGCTCGGATCCAACCTCCTTCGAGATGGCCAAGGTGCTCGGTTTCGATGGTGTACAGGTGGATATGGGCACGGCGGATACAGATCTGCCCATGCGCAAGAGTGAAGTCCGTGCCCAAGTCAAGGCAATGTCCCAGAAATATGGGCTGGCGATTGCCTCCTTGTCGATCGGAGCTTTGAACGAGGTTCCCCTTAAGAGTGATCCCCGTACCGAAACCTGGGTTAGGGAAAGCCTCACCGCCGCCCAGGATCTGGGGGTCCAGGTCATCCTCCTGGCTCTCTTCAGCAATGGCGATCTGAAGGGCGACACACCGGGAACAGACAATGTGGTGGCGAAGGTCAAAGCGTTGGCTCCCGAGGCCGAGAAGGCGGGGTTGGTGCTCGCTCTTGAATCCTGGCTGAGCGCCGAGGAGCATGTACGCATCCTCGAGCGGATCGGCTCACCGGCGGTGAAGGTTTACTACGATGTCGGCAACTCCCAGCACATGGGCTATGACATCTGCAAAGAGATCCGCTTCCTGGGAAAGGACCATATCGCCGAGTTCCACGCCAAGGACTACGACAACCTGTATGGCAAAGGCTCCATCGACTTCCCCGCGGTCCGCAAGGCCATGGATGATATCGGCTACCGTGGGTGGATCCAGGTGGAGGGATTTCAATATCCCCTGGGGGAGAAGGAGAGCCTCAAGTACGATGTCCAGTATCTACGGGGGATCTTCCCGGAGAAGGCATAACAACAACTGTGGGGGGGTCGCGCTTGAGCGGGTGGGGACAACCTAAAGGTTGAAATCCGAGACCGGTTTGCACGCACGGAAGCCGAGTATGAAGCTGCGGAAAACCGGGACAAGCCGGAAGCGATTCGCGGACCGCACCCAGATCGGGAAGAGGTTCCAGGAGCCGCCACGGCATACGCGGGCCAAGCTACCCGCCTTCCGTGCACTCCCATCCGCCGGTGCCCCCTCGTAATTCTCGTACCATTCATCCTCACACCACTCCATCACATTCCCCGCCATGTCATAACAACCATAAGGACTCCGCCCATGTGGATAGGCCCCCACCGGCGAGGTGTATCCATACCCATCATCCACCAACCTGGCTGACCAGGCGAAAGAAGTATTCCTATCCGCAAAGTTGCACTGACTCCCATTGGGGTTCTCATTTCCCCATGGAAACCGCCGGTTATCCGTTCCTCTCGCGGCCTTCTCCCATTCCGCCTCGCTGGGAGGACATAGACCCGCCCACTCCATATAGGCCTTTACATCGTTCCAGGACACACACACCACCGGGTGGTTTCCACCCTGCTCAAATCCAGGATTACGCCAATTCACCCCCGCTTTCTTTTCTGTCCCTTCGGGAAAATTCCAGACAAACGAAAAACCACCCTGTTCCGCCTCTGTCTTGTAATTTTTCAACTCCACGAAGGCCCGGAACTGATCCACTGTCACCTCGTATTTCCCCATCCAAAAGGCGGAAACATCCACCTCATGTTGAGGGTATTCCCATTCAAGGAACAACTTTCCTTTCTCCAACATATTCAAATTAAAATTACTCTTGAGCCACTCCGGAACCGCATCAATCTCCGCACGGGTCGAGCCCATCTGGAATTTTCCCGCTGGCACAAAGCACAATGTGTAGTAGTTCCCATCTGGCAGAGGCCATTCCCATTCATCCCCCAGGCATGCCACCTGGGGTGACTCTTGGCCACGGAACACACGTCCTCCCATTTCCGACTCCCCCACCACCTGGACAGCCGGTGTGGGAGTTGCCATCGACACCGGCTTGGATGGAACCGTGATCTCCTCCGGAGGCCGCCGCGCCATAAAGATAAAATCCCCATCTCCATCCATCACCTTGCATTGCGGGGTCTGCCCCTCCAGATTGACATCCCTGAGGTATTGACCCAGTTCGGTCGCGCGAATGAACCCATCCTTGTTCATGTCGGCGGCTCCGGTGCGTAGGACCTCAAGCAGTTTGTATGTGTATGCGCCATGTCCCAGGCTGGACTCCTCACGCGCCTTCTGATTCCGGGTTCCAGCGGTCAGGATCTGGCACACACTCAGGCGCAGGGCATCCTGCACTGGTCCCCGTAATGCCCGGTCCGAGGCCAGCAGCCCGGAATAACAGGCATCCGCCACCACCAGAACATGGTGGGCCGGAGTGAGACTCCGCCAACGCTTGATTTCATCCATCGCAATACAGGACCGGTAATAGCCGGAAACATCGGGAGAACCATTCAACTGGATTTGAGCATCCTGGGGAATGAGAAAACCCATCTCGCCACCATTGGGCAGGTCAACTGTTTGACCATGACCGCTGAAATACAACAGCAAACCATCCCCCTTGGAAACAACATCCAAATTAAAGAAGGCCGCGACCGAATCCAGTATCGCTTGCCGGGTGGCCTGGTTTCCGGTCAGAGTACGGACATCCTGAAAGGCGAACTCCTCCTGGAGGAGCTGGGCGACATCGCGGGCATCATTCTCCGCATAAGCAAGATCAGGAATCTGGGAGCTGGCGTAGTCATTGATCCCCATACACAGGGCATGGAGTTTGGGGTAGTAATCCGCCGGAGATTGGTTGGAGTGTATTTCAATCCCCACCCCCTTTTCTTGCCCCCATCCTGGTGGAAGACCTGAGAGCGGCCCCAACAGCAGCACCACGAGTATCTGTTTTCTCACGGTTTCCTCCGCCTCCATCATTATTATGAAGGTCCGCTGTCGTATTGGAAACAAGAAAAAAAGGAAAGTGGGTGATGAGAACCGGCGCGAAATCCTCCGAAAGGTTCCTTAAAATGCCACGCGGAGCCGGGGAGCCTGGAGCCCTGGGAACAGGAGGGTACGCATTCGTGTCCAGCCCCACCAGGCTCCATCCGCGCTCAGACCCCCAAAGCGGGTAACGTTATAAAAGCCGTCGATGGCGGACAGGGATGAACCGGCCAGGCCGCTGCCATCCGGCTGGCGGACCACACGGTCCTCTCCCACCTGGACTTTCAACTCCCCGATCTGGTACTCACCCGGCGGCGAACCGGCGGCGCTCATGGCATCGGTGATGAAGACCACCCGGCCCGGTCCCATTGAGCGGACCATGTTCCCCACCACAAAAGGCGGGATGTGAATGCCATCGGGAATGATGGAGGCCATCAGTCCAGGCGTGGCCAAGACCCGTTGCCAGATATTGTCATGACGGGGCAGGGTTTTGGGGCTGCCATTACCGAGGTGAGTGAAAAGCCGTGCTCCCGCGGTGACCGCTTCCGCTAAAGTCTCCAGCGAGGCATTCGAGTGTCCGAGGCTCACGCAGACACCCTGCCGGGAGAGCGTTTGGATAAACTCCATACTCCCTGGCCATTCCGGAGCCAGGGTCACCATTTGGATGCGTCCACCACTCGCCGCCTGCCAGCGTTCAAACAGGGACAAGCTGGGAGGGCAGGTGTGACGTTTCGGATGGGCGCCATGAAAACCCGCTTCACATGAAATGAAAGGTCCCTCCAGATGGAATCCCAGGATGGTTTCCGAGAGCTGCGGTGAAACTTTGAGGATGCCAGCAAGCTTACGGAATTGTTCCTCCAAGAACTCCGGGCTGCTGGTGATCAGGGTGAGTAAGAAGTGAGCACAACCGCTCCGGTGAATTCTGGCAACCGCATGTTCTAATGCCTCGCGGGTAATATCTGGATCCTGGAAGTCAACCCCCGCGAAGCCATTGACTTGTGGATCGAAGAAGGCCGGTCCGACCAGGTAACGCCCCAGGGAAGATTCCGGAGACTCAATAGACCACAGAGATCCCTCCTCCGGAGTGATCTGTTGGTAAGTGAAGACATCGAAATAGACTGGGGCCACGGTCATCGTTCCAGCAATCTCAACCACAACAGGCGTAGCGCGGCCACGGCGGTACGCTCACGGACCGCATCGCGTCCACCAGGAAACTCATAACGATGCATGTCGATCCGGCCCTGATTGCCCACCGCAATCCACACCAGCCCCACCGGCTTCTCCGGAGTGCCTCCCGTGGGACCCGCGATTCCCGAGACCGCCACTCCCCAATCCGCGCCGGTAGTCCGCAAGACACCCTCCACCATCTCACGAACAGTCTTTTCACTGACCGCCCCCTCCTTGGTCAAGGTTTCGGGCAGTACCCCGAGGAGGTTCTCCTTCAGCCGGTTATGATAGCTCACCACACTCCCCAGGAAAACATCACTGCTACCCGCGAATTCGGTCATCCAGGTGGAGATGAGTCCACCGGTACAAGATTCCGCGGTGGCCATCCTCTCTCCGCGCAAACGGAGTAGACCAGAGACCACTTCCTCCAGGTCGATCGGTTTGGGACGTGTCAAACCGAAATGCTCCCGGTACTCATAAATATATTCCTTTAACTGGGCAAAGGTCTGCACGGCGATATTCCGTAGAATGGTCCGGCCGCCGGGGTAATCCGCACGCAGACGCAAGGTGACATCCACGCGTGCGGTACGGATCAGGGAGGAGAGTTCAATCTCCGGATAAGGCGCAAGCAAGGGACGCATCTTCTCATCAATGTTGGATTCCCCCATCTGGGCAAAGCGCAGGTAGATGGCGTTGGGAGGCGGTGGCCAGTTGCAGCGTTCCACGAGAAAAGGAAGCGCCTGTTCCCGCCACATCGGGTTGAGTTCCCTGGGTGGACCCGGCAAGGCGACCACCCGGCAGTCCTTAATCGAGGGTGGCTCGAAAACCAGACCGGGCGCGGTCCCCTGCACGTTGGGAAAATGGATTCCATGGATGGGAACCAGGGCCTGGCTACGGTTGGACTCGCTGAGTGTCCGCCCCATGCGCTGGTATCGAACCTTCAAGTCCTCCCATAACACGGCATCCTCATGCAACCCCACGCCGGTAGCGCTGGCGATACCCTCACGAGTGAGGTCATCCAGAGTCGGACCGAGTCCACCGGTGGTGATAATGAGCGCTCCTGGCGCGAGATAGCGTGCGACAGATTTCGCCACCGCTCCCTCTTCATCACGGATCACCTCGCAGGTGGCAACTCGCGCTCCATGCGCGGTCAGATCAGCGGCTAGAGTCTGTAAATGCAGATCCCGGCGCTGTCCCGAAAGGAGCTCGTCGCCAATCAAAACGAGGTGGATGGTGTTCATCGGCTAATTGTCACCTTCCTGATCCGGAAGCCCTTGGGCGCCAGGATCCGGAAGTCCGTCATCTGGTTTTCGTTATTAGCCAGACGGGCTTCCTTGAGATCGAAGCGGACAGTCTTCCAACCAATCTTGCGTTCAACCGGGATCGCTTCCGTGGTTTTATACATCCCAAAGTACTTCGCGCCCGGTTCCCAGGAATCATACTCCATTTGAATGGTCCCGGCGCTATCCGTCATGGAATGCCCCCCAGCGGGGATATTGAAATATTCTACCACCGCCGTCAGCGGGTCGCGTCCACAAAAGTAGAAGGAATCATCCACCCTGAAATAGAGGTAATCCCCAGCCAATTGGAGAACTTCCCCATCCGCCGTGGAGACTTTCTCGAAGGGCCCATCATCCGCCTTCACTGGCTCGATCCCCTGAGTCATCCCGCCACCCTGCCACGAGACCGACTTGATCCCCTGGAAGGGACCAGGCAAGGGACCCACGTTGCCGGGGTTTTTGAACTTCGCCGCATATTCCGCCGTCATCTTGCGGTACTGGTCCCCATACTCGGTGGTATCACAAATCTCGGTGCCCTCATGGAGCTCATTCCAACTCTCAATCACAGTGACCGGTGCGGCGGAACGGATTGCGCGCTCCCAGGCATCCCGGTAGAAGTTGCCACCCTCACGTTCATGCAGGACATGAAAACCACGTGGCTTGCCATACACCGAAGAGTTGTCAAAACCAGGCCCGATGCCATTCACCGAGAGGAAGGTCGGCTTGACCGCCGCGCCCCATTGGTAGATCCAATCCGCACCGAGAGTGGGTGACCAGTCGGAATGCGCCACGATCAAGGGGGTCAGGCCACCAAAGTCCTTAGCGAATTGCTCCCTGGTAAACTTGAGTAGATTCTCATCATGACCGCTGGCGAACTCAGAGCCATACAACCACACCATCGGGTGCTTTTCCCAAAGCGCCCAATACTTCGGCGGGATCAGAGAGAAAAAGTCCCGGATAGTAGCATAGAAATGCTTCCGGCCCTGGTCAGTACGTAAATCGATCTTGTCCCCCTGTTTTGGGTTGAAAGGAGAGGCGAAGGAGAGGGTGGAGGTGTCATAGAACATTCCAACGCGCGGGTTGGGAACCTTCCCGCCCTCATTGGACTCCAGCGCTTTGACCAAGTTCTCCATGCCCACCTTCGACCAGGCGGCTTCGATACAGCCATCCTCGCCATATCGTCCCGGAACACCCCAGAACACGGGGAGGATGAGTTCGATCCCCGCCCCGGAGATTGCATTCATCTGGCTGAGATGCCACTGGGGATCTTCGAAACTCCAAGTCTCCAATTGAGTGGGATGATCGGTCAATGCGTCCAGAGGTGCCGTGGATCCCAGATGGCCCGGTTTGAACTCGATATGACTCCGGTTGTAAACCGGATCACAGATCTTCCCGGCGCAGGCATCGGCCCACTTGTACCAATAGAAGTAGTAGGTGGCCACGAGACGGTCACCGGGTTTATATGTGGGGAGATTGGCCACCTCCTCGGCTTTTAATGGGCAATAGGTTCCCGGCGGAGCTGGCAATGCCTGCCCAAAAGCCATCGCGGCGATGAGTAGGGCGGGGCTTGCCCCACCAAGCAAACGTAGAAGGTGATGCATAATGAATCTCCTCTCGGGAGTGGTTATTCGGAACAGACCCCTTATTGGTATCTGGCAGATTCAGAGGATGAAAAGAGATTACATAATCGTTATCTGTCGTTTATGGGGGGAGCATCCCGTACGTTGTTCGCGCTTCAGCGTGTGGATCTCCCGCATAATTGAGTTGTGAATGAGGCCAACATGCTGAAGCATGAACAACATACAGGATGATACACCTGAGACGTGAACTCCAGACCTCTGGGAGCTCAGACGTTGGGGCAAGCCCCAACTTACACTACCGTCAACAACTCCTGCTCGCATTCCAGAATCTCCTCCAGATTCCGTAAGAACCAGGGATCGATGCCGGTGAAGGTATAGATCTCCTCGACCGAAAGGCCAATCTGAAGGGCATAACGCAGATAGAAGAGCCGTTCGGAGTTGGGACGTGAGATCTTCTGGATGATCTCCTTACGGGCTAGGGTTTGTTCAGCCTCGGTCTTGGCCATGTCCGGGGTCCATTTATCTTTCCCATCGCCACCAAAGCCAAAGCGTCCGATTTCGAGCGAGGAGATGCCCTTCTGAAGCGCCTCCTTAAAGGTTCGCCCAATCGACATCGCCTCGCCGACTGATTTCATCTGGGTGCCAAGCACATCCTCCGCGCCGGGGAACTTACGGAAGTCCCAGCGCGGGATCTTAACCACACAGTAATCGATGGTCGGTTCGAAGCTGGCGGGAGTTTCGCGGGTGATGTCATTGGGGAGCTCATCCAGGGTGTATCCCACCGCGAGCTTAGCGGCGATCTTGGCGATCGGGAAACCGGTTGCCTTCGAGGCCAGGGCACTGGAACGGCTGACACGCGGGTTCATCTCGATCACCACGATGTCCCCGTTCTTGGGATCCACCCCGAACTGGATATTCGATCCACCGGTCTCAACCCCGATAGCACGGATAACCGCGATGGAGGCATCCCGCAGTCTTTGGTATTCTTTGTCGGTGAGAGTTTGCGCGGGGGCTACAGTGATGCTATCGCCGGTGTGGATCCCCATGGGATCGAAATTTTCGATGGAGCAGATGATGACCACATTGTCCGCCTGGTCACGCATTACCTCGAGCTCATATTCCTTCCATCCCAGCACCGATTGCTCAACCAGTAACTCGCTGACAGGGGAGACCGACAGCCCCCAGGTGACCAGAGATTTATATTCCTCCAGGTTGTAGGCAATCCCTCCACCGCTGCCACCCAAGGTAAAAGCGGGACGGATGATGGCGGGGTAGCCCACCTGCTGGACCACCGACAAAGCCTCCTCCATCGTATGAACAATCCCGCTTGTGGGGACTCTCAGTCCGATATCTTCCATGCACTGTTTGAAGAGGGCACGGTCCTCGGCTTTCTGGATAGCATCCATCTTGGCGCCAATGAGTTCGATGCCAAGCTCATCAAGCACCCCCTTCTCGGCCAAGCGGACCGAGGTGTTCAAGCCGGTCTGGCCACCCAGCGTGGGCAACAGAGCCTGGGGGCGCTCACGGCGCAGTACTTGTTCGACATATTCGGGGGTGATGGGCTCGATGTAGGTCCGGTCCCCCATGTTGGGGTCGGTCATGATGGTGGCCGGATTCGAGTTGATCAGGACGACCTCATACCCTTCTTCCCGCAGAGCCTTGCACCCTTGGGTTCCGGAGTAATCAAATTCGCAGGCTTGCCCGATGACGATCGGTCCGGCTCCAACAATGGCTATTTTTTTTAAATCAGTTCTTTTCGGCATAGATTCACGGGTCAGTATCGCATGGAGGAACACTCCTCCTCAAGCAGGAGGTACAGCCACGCTTGGGGGATGTGAAGCTCCCACCGGACCCGACGGAGCGGGTCCCTCCATGGAGGGACGCATTCCATTGCGTCCCGGCATTCCGGATTGAATGCGTCAACTATCAGTTTTGCATCAGACTGGTAAACTCAAGCGTAAGCAGCAGGACCCACCAGCGCGGTGTGGTTCGTAACAGTTTTTCCTGGCCACGGAATGCAGACTCACCTCTTTTTAAACTCAGTTTCCCAGCCCTCACGGTATGTGGCGGGCGAATACAACCAGAAACCCATCAAATCCACGGCGCCGGTACGCTGGTGTTTTGCCTTTCCGGATGTCTATGAAATCGGGATGTCCTTCACCGGACTGAGTATCCTGTATGGGGTGCTCAATGAGAGCGAGGTGAGTTCCTGCGAACGGGTTTTCGCCCCCTGGGTGGATGCGGAGGCACGGTTAAAGGAGCTGGGACAACCACTGGCCAGCCTCGAAACGAACAGCCCCTTATCCTCCTTCGATGTCCTCGGTTTCTCACTTCAGCATGAGATGAACTACACCAATGTACTCACCATGCTGCAGAGCGGGGGTCTTCCCTTGTTACAGGCAGAGCGGGACAAACGGCATCCGCTGGTGATCGGCGGCGGGGCCTGTGTCTATAACCCCGAACCGATGGTGGATTTCTTCGATGCCTTTGTCATTGGCGATGGAGAGGAAGTGGTCCTCGAACTCAATCAGCTCCTCGCGGAGATGCCACCTCGCCACACCAACCGGGAGCAACTCCTCCGGGCCATGGCCTCGATCCGTGGAGTCTATGTGCCCTCGCTTTATGAGGTCACCTATCAGGACGATGGAACAGTCGCCGCCTTCATTCCCCGGTATCCCGAGCTGTCTTTTCCCATTGAGGCGCGCCGGGTACGTCTGGCGGGAGCCTATTGCGACACCGCTCCGATGGTGCCCTCCGCCGATGTGGTGCATAACCGGGCGGCTATAGAGATTATGCGGGGCTGTACCCGTGGGTGCCGGTTCTGCCAAGCGGGCTACATCACCCGTCCCATTCGCGAACGTTCCAGCGAGGAGATTATCAACCTCTCCCGTGCGATGATGCACAATACTGGGCTGGATAACCTCTCCCTCTTGTCGCTCTCGACAGCGGATCACAAGAACCTGCCGGGTATTGTGAATGGATTGCTCTCGGACTGGAACCGTTCCGTGGGGATTTCCCTGCCCTCTCTCCGGATCGATGGATTCGACCTACACGTAGCCACACGGCTGGCGGAATTGCACCAGACCGGATTCACCTTCGCCCCGGAGGCAGGCACCCAGCGTCTACGCAAGGTCATCAGCAAGGACCTGGGTGAACGAGAGATTTTCGCCACCCTCGAGGGGGTTTCTCAACGAGGCTGGCAAACCATCAAGCTCTATTTCCAGTTGGGACTGCCCACTGAGACCTACGATGATCTGGATGGTTTGGCGGATCTGGTCCGGCGGGTCCGTGACCTACTCATACGTAAGATTTCCAAGCGTCCGAAACTGAATGTCTCGGTGAATGCCCATGTGCCCAAACCCTTCACCCCATTCCAGTGGTTCGGGCAGGATGACCTGAAGACCCTCCGGGAGAAAACCTGGTATCTCAAACGCATCCTTCCACGCGGACCAGTGAATTTTAGCTACCATGAGCCAGACCTGTCGGTTCTGGAGGGAATCATGGCCCGTGGAGACCGGCGTGTGGGGAAAACGATTCTGCGTGCCTGGGAACAGGGGTGCCGTTTCGATAACTGGGGCGAGACTTTCCGTTTTGATACCTGGATGCGAGCCTTCGAGGAGACGGGAATTGATCCGGCCTTCTATAACCAGCGATCCCGTGGACAAGATGAAATCTTCCCCTGGGAGATCCTGTCTTGCGGGGTAAAGCGTGCTTATCTGTGGCTCGAATGGACTCGAGCCATGAAGGGAAAGGCCACTTATGATTGCCGGGACCGGCGTGGATGTACCCTTTGTGGTGTCTGCACCCAAAATCACCGGCATGATCTTTACCCTCCAGCCGAGATTAGCCATGAACTCTCCCTGGCCGCGATCGCCAAACGGCGGGAAATGGGCGGGGAGGAACCACCACTCATCGAATCTCCGCTGGCGGAGGCTCCCACTGTACACGAGGTCGAGGCCATCCCGGTCCGGACCTTACGCCTCCAATTCGCTAAACAAGGAGCGGCACGCTGGCTGTCGCAGCTCGATTTCCAGAGGACTCTCATCCAGATCTTCCGCCGCGCGGGATTAGCCCTGTCAACTGGCCTGGGCTTTAATCCACGTCCCAAACTTTCCTTTGCCATGGCGCTACCAGTGGGTACCGAATGCTTGAAGGAATGGGTGGATGTGGAGGTGAAAGTGGAAGAGGGCGGACAACAATTTCAAGATGACATCGAAACTCTTGTTCATCATCTGAACTCAATGTCACCACCCGGAATCAGTTTTGGCCATGCGGAATGGATCCCCATCGGATTTCCTTCATTGGCTCAATCCGCCAAGGTTCTGGAGGGTACCATCCACTGGATTCCAGAAACCCCCAATGCCGGTGAGATCGCCCAGCGGATCCGCACTGGTATATCCCGTTTTAGGGAGACGGCAAAAATCCTCAGCCACCGTCCCGCCCGTGAAAACAAACCAGCCAAAACTGTCGATCTAGCCCCTTTTATCAAGAATGTGGAGATCCATGAGGGTATGGGCCTGCCGTTTGTGAATGTTTGCCTTCATGTGGATGGTGGACGGACGGTACGTCCCGATGAGGTTGTCTCCGCATTGGCGGGCGAAGGAGGAATCAATCCAATTTACATGGATGTCCGGCGCGATGCGCTCCTTCTTAAAACAGGCAGAACAGGGAAATAGACCGGAACCATTCTTTCGGCCCGCTAGGTGTGTTACTTTCCTCCGTTAAACATCCTGTTACTGGGCTTGATTAATGACTCAGATTCCAGCGAGCCTGCCCCCTTCCATGGGAGGGCAGCGTGATGCCTTCGGACTGCTTCGTCGCCTTGAGGGGGGTGCCCTTTTAACCGGACGTGTACTGCGTTCTGGGGTAGAAGGGTCGACTCCCATCCAGGTGGGAAGTGCGATTTTGACATTAATTCTATCTGAACCAATCCCACCAGGGACCTTGGTTGAGGTTCACACCGAGGAGGGGAAGATCCTTGTAGAACCCAAAGATCAACCCAATGGCCAGGGACAGTCCACGAGTCTTCCCCCAAAAGGCGGACCACAATCCCCGTTCATCACGGGAAATATCATTCCGGGTGGCACCTCACTCGTACCGGTCTTGGCGAAGATACTTCAATCCCATAATCTGCCGGCTACGCTTGAGAATTTCCAGGTTCTACAAACCGCACTGGGGAATATTCCCCCCGAGCAAGGCCCTCTCTTGGCGTTGTTACTGGCACGGAATGTCCCCATCACAGTGGAGAACCTGGCCTCGGTCCGTGAACGCCTGCGGACCCGCGGTAACTTGGGGAAAGAACTGGGGAAGCTCTCAGGGGAGATTGGTGCGCTCCTGCGCCAGGGCTCCGTCCGGGGTTCCGATCGTCTGGCCACATTGCTAGTGAGTCTCCAAAACCTCTTATCCTGGGACCAGACTGGGGAACTGGGAGAGCGGGTGGAGCGCCTGAGGGATTTTCTGTCTACCCTGGAGGAGAAGCTTCTCGGCAACAACCCTGAAAAGGCACGCGATGACTTCAAGGGGATGCTGTTGGAGCTGGATTCCCTGCTCTCTCAAGCCGATTTGGACCTGAATGATCCCTTACGTTCATCAGTGCGTAAGGTGGTGAACCTGTTGGAGGGAGCACACCTGTCGGGTTTGACTCAGGTGGGAGAACCTGACCGCACAGCTTGGGTTTTTTGGCGTTTCCCCTTTCCAGGAGATCCCGCGCCAACGACCGTCGAACTGGCTCTACGTGGCGACCGCGACCCTGAACATCCGGGGAAATATGACCCTAGAAACTTGGAAGTCCTGATACAGGTAGATCTATCAGTCCTGGGCCCCCTGCGGGTACGGCTCCGGTCACTCAACGAAGATCTAAAGATTACCCTCTCAGTGATCGAAAAAAGATATCGTGATTTCATTCTCAAGGAACTCCCCATATTGGGTGCGGCTTTGAATGCCCAAGGATTCCGGAATGTAATGACGGATATTCGTGTAGAGTCCATCGCACCGGGTTCATTGGCGGATGAGATCGACCCCTTGAAAGAATGGGAGAGGCGGTTTGAAGGACCACCTTCATCTGTTGATATTCGTTTGTAGGTCCTTTCTTTTTTGTGCTTGCGTCCGGAGCGGAGAGACGGTACCGTGACTTGCCGATTATAAAGATGACGACCACAACCCATGTCCCGGTAAAGGGAATAACAAGCCCGCAGGTGTTGGTGATCGATGACGATCTCAATGCCGCGGATGTGGCGAGCACGGTTTTACGCCGGGCGGGATTTGATGTAATCCTCGTGGGTGATGGTGAGAACGCCCTTGAAACGGTCCAGGAGACACACCCCCGCCTCATTCTCGTAAACCTGCACCTCCCGGGAATCGATGGTTGTGAGGTCTGTCACCGTCTGAAAGCTGATGCGGAAACACACCACATCCCGGTCGTAGTTATCTCAGCGGACCGTACCCGCGAGAGTGTGCTGCGGGCTCTGCAAGCGGGCGCGGATGATTTCCTGATCAAGCCCATCGACCCCCAGATCCTCATTCACAAGATCAACTCCTTTCAACCACAAACGTCCACCCCAGTAGAGACTCCCACCGGAGACATAACCAAAGACACAGATAACCGCCGCCGTTATGTACGGTTCAACCTGGATGCGGAGGCGGTCCTGCATCTGAATGTGGAAATCCAAGACCTAAGCGAGGGAGGAGTGGGTTTCCTGGCCAACACTCCCGTTCTTCCCGGTAATGTTCTCCAGATGAAATCCACACTCTTTGAGGAGATCCTTGGTGTTCACGAAGTCCAGGTGCGGGTCCGGTATTGCCGCCTGCCGCACTCCCGCGCCAAGTACCGCCTGGGGGGAGAGTTTCTGGGATTGACGGAGACAGAGAAAAAGAAGATCCGACAATATGTCTACCGGCGGCAACTGTCGCGGTCACGGATACGGGAGGAGGGGGAATAAGCATTCCCCCGGCCAGATTACAACAGTGGACCTTGCCGGTAAGAACAGGTAGCCGTTGTTTCCCGGAAGTTGTTGTGGTATATACCAGATGGTAATGAGCGGATTCTGGGATTCCCTCCAAGGGAGTGGCCAGAGTTTTCGCTTTATACCTCATCAGAACAATCAGGTCTGTCTTTTGACAGGAAACCCGATGGGAGTTGACCTCTAATGCTCCCAAGAACTCTACGGATTACTGAACGGCTTATGTGATGAAAAAAAGACATTTGGGCCATCCGTGGAGACTGACTGTATCGATACTGTTCCCCTGGTAATCGTTGAAGTCCTACTGGATGGGAACAGTTGCAGTAGAGTTGACCAGGAATGTATATGCACCCCGGCAAGTGCCGTGCATTTATAACAATGCATCATGGAGCACCCACTCAAATGCACATGAATCCTCTACGTTTTGTGTTCCGGCCCCAATTACTACTGGTAGTCCTTCTGGTCTTCCTATCCGCTTGTTCTAAGCCTGCATCGCAAGACGATGGCCGCTTGAAAATCGGCGCTATCGTCTTTCAGGAAGATCAATATTTCCGGCTTGTTGAGTACGGGATGCGTGCCGCTTCTGAAAAGCTGAATGTGAACCTCATGGTAAATAACAGTTTCGGCACTTTGGATAAGGAAATCTCCCTGATCGACACCTATATTGCCAATCAGGTGGATGCGCTCGTGGTCGCTCCGCTCAGTGCACAAAGTTCTATTACCGCTCTTCGACGTGCGCATGAACGTGGTATTCCCGTTATCACCTACGATAGCTACTTGGAGGCCGATTTCGATGCCAGCAATATCCGTAGTGATCAGGTCCAGTTGGGACGGATTACGGGGGAGGCTGCCATCCAGTTTATCCAGACCAGATTAGGCGGTAAGGCCAAAGTGGCTCTCGTGGAATACATCTCGCTCGCTCCCGAACCAGCCAGACAACGTGTCCAAGGATTCAAAGATCAGATTTCCACCCTACCAGGAGTCGAAATTGTAACAGAGCAGGACGCCTGGCTCGCGCCCGAGGCCACTGTTCTCGTTGAGAATATCCTCACCGCTCATCCCGAGGTCAACCTCATCTGGGCCGCCAATGAAGGCGGAACGGTCGGCGCGGTGAATGCTGTCACCGGAAAAAACCGGGCCGGCGAGGTATTCGTCTTCGGGACAGACATGAGCGAACAGATTGGTTCTTTCCTGCTCGCGGATAACAAAGTGCTTCAAGCAGTCACGGGCCAGAAACCCTTTGAGATTGGCCTGCAAGCCGTGACAGCCGCCGTGAACGTGGTCAATAAGCAACCCGTGGAAAAAAAGGTATCGATGCCCGGCATACTGTTCTCAGCTGATAATCCACAAGAAGTACGTGACTACATCACCTTTCTTCAAAAGGTCACACCATAAACCATCATGCCTGATACTTCGAATCTCGAAGTTCACGATCTACGCAAGGTATATCCCGGAACTGTTGCTCTGAAGGGAGTGTCCCTCAAGTTTGCTTATGGAGAGGTACACGCTCTGATTGGCAAGAATGGCGCCGGCAAGAGCACTCTTGTAAAGCTGATTTCCGGCGCCATTCAACCCACCAGCGGGCGCATTTCCCTAAAAGGTGTGGATGTCAAATTACGTTCACCACGGGAGGCTTTCCGCCACGGGATTGCGGCGGTATATCAAGAGTTGAGTCTCGTACCCGACTTGAGTGTCGCCCACAACATTCTTCTCGCGGACTTACCAACAAAGATGCACGGGATGATTACTGATTGGCCCCATGTTTATACACGTGCTGGCAAATTGCTACAAGATCTCAATATCACCCTTGATGTCCATCAACCTGTACGTACTCTTGGCGTCGCTGGACAACAGATGGTCGAGATCGCCAAAGCCATGGCCAGCGCCCCAAGTGTGTTGCTTTTGGATGAACCTACCTCCGCCCTCGCATACCATGAGACCGAGAGCTTGTTTCACCTCATCCGGACATTAACCAGCAGGGGTGTGTCCATCATCTATATTTCCCACCGCCTGCAGGAACTCCGTCATATCGCGAACCGCGTTTCCGTGCTCCGGGATGGGGAATTGGTTGGGACGATCAAGATTGAAGAAGCCACGCCTGAAAGAGTCGGGCATATGATGTTTGGGGAAGCCGTGCCCAAACTCTCGTTACAATTAACACAAATCAGTCAAGATACGCTACTCGAAGCTCGCGGCCTCTGCAAACGTAATGTTTTACAGGATGTGAGCTTCTCATTGCGGCGTGGAGAAATTCTTGGCATTGCAGGACTTCTTGGGTCTGGACGCACTGAATTGCTCCGGGCGTTGTGTGGCGCTGATCGTTTGGATGCTGGTGAAATAATGATAAATGGCCAGGTTGTGAAGCGGCCCACCGTGAAACGTATGAAACAGCTTGGGGTCGGTATGATTCCGGAGAACCGTCAAGAGGAAGGACTGATCCTCCTCTTGAGCACCCGTGATAACGCTTGTCTCGCATGTACAGACCGTCTTTCCTGGCATGGAATCATTTGGGATGGGCTCAAATATCCAGTCGTGGAGGGCAATGTCAGTGACCTTGGAATCGCTGTCTCTGACATCGGTACTCCAGTTGGTACACTCAGCGGGGGTAATCAACAAAAGGTGGTGGTGGCCAAATGGATGAATACATGCCCCAAGGTGTTCCTATTTGATGAACCCACACGTGGAATCGACATTCAAGCGAAACAGCAAATCTTTCAATTGATAAGGAACCTAAGCGACAAGGGGATCAGCTCGATTTTGGTGTCCAGTGAACTTGATGAACTCGTGGAGGTATGCCATCGCATCTTAATCATGCAGGATGGATCCATTGTTGGTGAAGTCATATCAGACACGATTACACCCCAGCGTTTATTCGAGTTGTGTATTCCAGTCGGTCCAGCGGTTGTAGGAGATTCTAATAATGCCAATTAATAACATGATATCAAAGATACGATCTCTGACCGCCTTTTCCGCGATGGACATTATTCTCCTGATCATCTGTATTATCCTAGCGTTACAAGCACCGAATTTCCTGACCCTCGACAATCTGCTCAATATCCTGCGCAGTGTATCCATGCTGGGATTGTTGGCCTTTGGCATGACCATGGTCATTATCGCCAAGGAGATCGACCTGAGTGTGGGTTCTGGAGCTGCTTTGGCATGTTGCCTTGTAGCCCGGTTGATGGCGGAGGGACTTCCGGCTGTATTGAGCATAATCATCACCATCGCCGTTCTGTTTTTTTGTGGGCTTTTTGTGGGCCTCATGCGTGTTAAATTCGCGGTACCTTCATTCATTACCACCTTGGCTCTTTTCACTGGATACCGGGGATTTGCCCTCATGCTGACAAAAGGATTTCCAGTCTCCATTGGCGTGGCTTGGTATTCGTATCTCGGAGGCGGATACGTTCTCGGTATTCCCTTTCCAGCAATTGTGTTCGCGTTGGCCTTCGCCATAGTGTACTTCATCATGACTTACACGACCTTTGGTGGCGCGATTTATGCAGTAGGCGGTAATGACGAAGCGGCACGGCTCTCTGGGATAAATGTCTCCTTTGTACGCTACATGGTCTTTGGAATCATGGGCGCATTGACAGCAATCAGTGGAATCTTGCTTTCTTCAAGAATTATGTCCGGTACGCCCACTGTTGCCCAGCAATGGGAACTTGACGCGATCGCGGCGGTCATTATTGGCGGAACTAGTTTCAACGGGGGTGTCGGGACGGTACGCGGAACACTCGTCGGCGTCATTTTCATCGGTGTTATTGTCAATGGCATGACACTCCTCAATGTAGACATATACTATCAGTACATAGTACGTGGCGGATTAATACTGGCAGCGGTCTTAGTCAATCGGATTCAGGAGGCTCGAACATCATGAACAAGATATTGTCTCTCTCAGTAGTGGCTGGATGTGCAGTGGTATGTTGCGCGGGTTATGGAGCACAGGCTCAATCAATAGATTCCCCTATTAATGGTGCACGCAATGAAGAACCCATTATTGGCATGTATGTACACCAACACTGGTCGTACAATCATCCCTACGCGGCGCGGACATGGACCATCCAGGATTGGGAAGGCTACCTCGATGGGCTCAAACGGCTTGGGTATAATTCGGTGCTCATCTGGCCCGTGCTTGAAACCATGCCGGAACCTTTGACCCCTAGCGATGAAGAAAATCTTTCCAAGCTTGCGAAAGTCATCAGCTTCGCCCACACGAAAGTTAATATGCGTGTGTATCTCGCATTATGTCCGAACGTTATTGCCAAAGATGATGAGGCAAAACAGTACACTTTTCAGGAGCGCCCCTTCTTTCATTGTGACCGTCGCATCAATCCCGCCGATGCCGAGGCCATGGGAAAGATGATCTCTTGGCGTGAGAAATTACTGACTCCGTTAAAAGAGGCGGATGGTGCTTTCATTATTGACAGCGATCCGGGTGGGTATCCAGGTTCGAATAACCTGGAGTTCGTCTATTTGCTGGATGCCCATCGCACGATGTTCAATAAACTCAACCCTCACATGGAGCTTTATTACTGGATTCATGCGGGTTGGGAGGCCTATTGCCGGTTTTACGCCACTGCGGAATTTGCCATGGGAGAAATCCCAGAAATCAAGGAAACAATCCAATTGCTCGCTAAAGTGAACCCGGAACCATGGGGGCTCGCTTGTGGCCGTGGCCCACATTTCGCGGATGACCTTGGCTTGGGCAACCGGGTTCTCGCTTATTCCTATGGGGCCATCGAAGGAGAACCATCATTCCCAATGACTAATTTCGACACCAAACAAGCCTATCTTGCTGGCAAGGATATGGGTGTACGCGGGACTCTCGGAAACTCACAAACCCATTGCATCCAATTACCCAATGCCTTCTTGTTCGCCCGCGGAGCTCAACAACAAACCCATCCAGAACGCGCGGATTATGTGGATTTCGCTAATAGGCTGCTCCCTGGTCATGGAGATGCTATCGTGGCCGCTTGGGAGGCAATGAACTCTTTGGAAACGGACAAGATCCGTACTGCAATATCAGCTCTCGAGCCCCTGCAGATAACAGAATTACAGATGGGCGAACTTCATGGTCTCCTTTTTGGCGATCCCCAACGATTCGTTAACGATATAATTCAAATGCTCTGGGTTCGCGCCACACTAGAGGATTTTTATGCAGCGGCCATGGAGACGGGGAAATCGATTAGTACTGGCGAAAAGATGCTCGCGTTTGCCGATGCGATTGGCACTTGGCAGAATCAACATGGTTATCAGAATAACCTGACTTGGCCTCGAATGGAGGAAGCACTGTTAATAATCGATCCGGAATTCTACAAGCCTTTCCTTGATGAACGTTCATATAAGGGTGAAGGCACCACACCCTTCGAACAGATACAAAATGGATACAAAACCGTCGAAAGTTTCACACCCCGGATTATCGAAGCCATGCGGAGGACGGCGGAACAGTTGATCAATAATCCGAAACCTTGAAAGGCGTTCTATTCATCCGTGGATAATCTGACTGCCAAGAGCGATAGAAATATGAACCGTAAAGAATTCAACACAGCATGTGCCTTGAGTGCAGCTTCACTGCTGCTAAATAAACCAGCCTTCACTACAGAACCGGACGAACTTCCGCTTAAGGAAATTGTTCCATTCAAACTGCGTGGCGTTTATTTTCACGATGGCTTCGAGATTGATCCACGCCACCACGCACCGTTGCATTGGGGCCGCGAGGAGTGGCTTCGTGAGATTCGTTGGCTTCATGAATGCGGTATCAACACGGTGGAGTTCGCCACCATGCTCGAATTTAACCGCATTCCTCAAACGGAGATGGAACGCCAAAAGATCTGCGACCGGCTTCAAGTCCTTGAACTGGCGCACAACCTTGGGCTGGAATTCGGGTACATCCTGACAAATACGGTCGTAAGCACGGTACCTGATGGAGAAGAACCGGGAAATCAACTGAAGAACCGGGCTGTACAATTGTGTCCACAAAACCCAGACAATCTTAAGCGGACGGTTGCCCTCCAGGAATGGTATATGAGGACTTATGGCCACGCCGACTTCTTTGAGGAATTTGCAGCGGATTGGGGCGGCTGTCACTGTGGGCAATGTAATGTATCCGATTACATGAGGTACGTGAGCACCTTCGCCAAAACACTTGACGCATTGAACTCCAAGGCCCGCCTATATGCCAATACTTGGAGCATTGCATACTGGGGACCATCACCAGAAAACCAGGGTTGGTTGAGTGTTTTCGAAAATGAGATTCGCGGCTCGCGCGAGGTGATCGGCCAACTTGACACCATGCCCGCAAATACTCATCTGACCTTACCTTGCCATCATCTTTACCGGCCATTGGTATTTGAACAGTATGGTGGAAAATCAAAGACCCCCATCTTTCCCACGCAGGAAGACATTCAGAAGGTCACGGCAATGGGCCGTGAAGTGATGGCCTGGCCACACTTTGTCATGGATGATGACACATCCCGTGCCCCACAATGGGGAATTGTGCATAGTGAGGTCCGCTATATTCGCGATTTGCTGCAGCAATTAAGCGCCAAAGGCATCAGCCGCATAATCGGTAACCTATATCAACCCTATTTGCAGATTGGAAATACATATGCCTATGGACGATTGTTGCAGAATCCAGATCTTCCGGCGCAGCAAATCATACACGACTTTGCCCGGTTAATCGCGCACCCCGAAGATGCGGAGCGTTTGGCTGAGGTTCTTTGTTGGGTGGAGAATCACAGTTATTGGGAGGAGCAGATGCCCGAAGATGGACGGTTACTGGAGATACCATGTACGCTGGACAAATCCGCCGCATTAAGTGCCCTTAGCCGGATTCGTCCAAATACTTCTCCCGGGTTAGCATTACCCTATCCACCCGGAAAATGGCTGGAAGATTTAAAGCGTAGTGTTAACCGTATGCACTGGACAATTTGAAATGGTATTCAGACGATGAATTCCTATATTGTCGTTTCAACTCCGTTCCTCTCATGCCTCACCTTGGATGACCTCTGGCCTGGCATTTTTACATGCGGACACCCTTACGATGAATGCAGCAGCACCAGCGCGACCTCTTTATCCATCAACCAACGGATAATATTCCGTCAGACGTGAAACTGGTCAGGTAGCAATCCATTCTTGGGAGTCATCATTGGGTACATTCGAGCTTTACGGAATGCCTCGGCGAAGGTACAGCCAGACTGGTAACCCCTGAAACGGGATTGAGTTTCAGCAAAATAGGTCACGGGGATACCATAGATGTGCTTGCACCAGGTGTTCTGACTATCATGGCATTCCACCATCTTGATCTTAGTCTGCCAGTATTCAGTGATATCCACGTAATGCTCGGGTTCAAAGCCGACTCCCGCGGCGGTATCGTAATACCATATCTCATGGATCTTCTCGCACACTGGATGATCCGTGGATATATTCGGAACCGTGGCCATGACATGGGTATCCCAGATGATCTGTCCAGTACGAGTATGGTCGGGAAGGTAATCCTTGTCTTTATCGGGGCAGAGGACAATATCCGGCTTAAATTGACGCAGAATATCGATGACATGGCGGCGGACACCAGGTGAGTCATAAAGGAACTCATCATCATACCCCAGCCAGTAGAACTCCGCGCCGATGAGGGCGGCTGAGGTTCTTGCTTCCTTCTCCCGTACGGCTGCTATCTCTTCCCGGCTGAGAGTCGGCGACCCCACATCTCCACGAGTCATGACAGCAATACCCACCTCATGGCCCTGTGCTTTGTATTTCGCGAGTGTACCAGAACAGAAGATCTCAACATCATCGGGGTGCGGTCCAAAAGCCATTACACGCATGTTACTTGTTCCTCTCTCTCACTTTAATGAGGCAATATTGTTCCCGGTGGAGGCTCTCACCAGAAATACCAGTAGAGGCCAAACCAAATGCTAGCATAGATTCCATACCATAGTTTGATTGACTTGTACCATGGACGGATAATTCCTTCATCGTAGGAGGAAAGGACTTTAGGCGTCCAAAGAAATGGTTCCCATTGTTCTCGTGGAGGTGGCGGAGTGAGTAGAGAAACAACCACAATCCCAACAATGATCAGAATTTCGGCAATGAAAGCAAGATACAGCCAGTGTAAGGGATAACCAATCCAAGGTAAAATCACCGCGACCAATATCTGAATAACAAGGCCACCGGTCAATCCAAAAAGCGCACCTTGCTTGTTTGTCCGTTTCCACAGCAATCCCATAAAGATCACGGCAATGAACGGAGTCGAGACATAGGTGACACCGGTCTGGAAATACTTGAAGACTCCCCCCAGACTTTCCACCAGAGGTGCTAAAAGAGCGGCCACGGCAAGGGCTGTGAAGGATGCAATCCGCCCCACAAACACAAGTGTTTTGTCGTTGGCATCCGGGTTGATGATTTTTTTGTAGACATCGAGTGAAAACAGCGTGGCGGTCGAGTTGGCTAGACCACTGATTGCCGCCATAATTGCGGAAAGAAAACCCGCCAGGATGATTCCCCTCAATCCCCATGTGGGCGCGAAATTGGCCATCGCGAATGGGAAGGTCTTGTCAATGTTATCGAGTGGTTCCGCCATTTTCATCACATGGATCCAATGATAGACAATAAATCCGAGGAAGCATGTGACCAACGGACGCAGGAAGTTGATGAAGCCAGAGAAGATAATTCCCATCAGACCATCCCACACACTTCTCGCACCCAGAACCCGTTGAATCATGACTTGATTGGCGGCCTGGTAGAAAACAAAGACACCAAAGGTACCGAAAAGAATTCCGAGAAAGGGGGCCGCGGGGTCATCTGGGGGGCGGTACAAATGAAAGCGGTCTGGTGAGGCCTCAACCATGGCCTGCCATCCGCCGGGAATCTTGTTCAGCGCAATAAAAAACAAGAGTGTTCCACCACCAACAAGCATTGAACACTGCACCAAGTCCGTCCAAGTGACAGAGATCATTCCCCCCTTGACGGTGTAGACCGCAACCAAGATGACCACACCCCAAAGGATGATATAGAAGTTAACTCCCGTCAGTTGAGAAAACGCGAGACTGCCTCCATAAAGGATCGGCACCATGAAGACCGTCCCATAGACACACAACATGACCCAACTATAGATGTTGGCACACAGGGGACTAAAGCGGCGGCCGAGGAGGTCGGGCATGGTGGTCACATTGTTTTTCAGGTAGATGGGAATAAACAGGAAGAGGAGTATTGAGTAACAGGGAATGGTCCACATTTCCCAATTCGCCAACCCCATACCAGTCTTGTAAGCTGCCCCGACCGTGCCCACGATCTGCTCGCTGGAAACACTGGTAGAAACAAAAGCAGCCCCAATCATCCACCAGGGGAGGCGGCCGGAGGCAAGGAAGTAGTCATGAGCCGAAGTATCTCCCCTATGGCGCCGTGAGGCAAACAGGCCGACACCAACCATGAGGGATAATGCTGTAACGACAACGACAGTATCAATCATTCCAGCGGCAGAAAGCACATCAGCACCTCTCGGACCGGAGTTTTGGAGAATCTTCTCTATCTCTTACTGGGTGGATTTTTCCATTTTTAGAATATTCTGGTAAGGGTTCAGACCAAACCAGAGACCCGCCTCTCCACCCCTTGAACGGATACCGAGCCTGACGGGCCTGCCATGTGGTACCAATCCTTCGGGAACCGAGAGGTAGAATATTCCGGTGGATTGACTCCAACTTGGCCGGCTTGAGCAAGGAACATAACAGAGAGCCGCATGACTGTTTTCATCACGCCAGACATTCCCCTGTTTGGTTGCATCAAAATCAACCACCCTCTTTCCCTCCACTGTTACAGTGAATCCAGGCATGTTCCGGGAACCTTCCGTGAAAGGAAAACTCCCCGTGAACACAAAGATGACCGGGCCAGAATCTGGTGTTGGCGCTGTCTCCCATTCCACTCGGTGCAGCGGTTCTCTTTGACGAATCCGGTAGGTGGTTGCTTCCTGCTCACAGTAACTGACGCCCTTGATTTCCTCCCCCTTCAAGTAAGTCAGCCGTTCAAACCCGGAAATCAAAGATCCCTGGCTGAAAGGTGATTCCATAATGATTGTTCTCAGGTAATCAAAAGACAGTTCTGCTGAGGGTGCTGGTAGCGTCGCCGCGTAATTCATCAGTTGCGACAGAATCCAGGAACCCTCGGGACCACCAATGCGCAGAGAGGCCTCGAAATTCAGCCCACTGACTATCATGGATCCCTTCCCAACCTTCATCTCGCATAAAAGCGACTTATTACGCCACATACGCTCGAAATCCGCGTAATGAGAGTAGTTGTAAGGGACAGAGTGGGTGTTGATGGCGCGGATCAGCACATGGGGTTGAGCCGGGAGGTCATCAAGAAGAAACGTCTGTGAACCCTGGATCAGATGAAACCAGGCCGAATCACACCAGCCTTCGGGAGCCAGGTCCCGGATGGCGGGATGGTCATAGACCACTGTCCCGGCATTATTGTCTCCATCAAATGTCCCCAGCCACCAGGCAGGCTTAAAAGAGGTGACATCGGTTCTGAATATTCCTGCAGGTGACAGCATTACGACACAGCTGCCATTCCGTGCAGCCTCCAACAGCGCCAGTGTCGGTTGTCTCACGATATAGACCGCAGGACCTGGAAGATCCGTTTCTCCCCCGGGAATAGGTTGTGGACCGAACGCAGCCAACGCGTCAATGAGATCTGAACTCGCATATAACGGAACCTTGAGAGCTGGGTGTGCATTTTCGGCTGGGAAGACCCAGGTGGACCATTGGTTAGTATATTTTCCTCCATCAGTTTCGAGAGTTGCCGACAGAATGATTCGATTGGGATGAGGTGGATCCGGAAGTGTCACTTCGATTGACCCCGCGTTGACAATATCTCCATTCACACATCGTGCCAACTGGATTGTACCTTCGGTCAGGATTTCAGCGTCATTTCTCAACTGATATCTAAGGGGAGCATTAATAAATTCAGTGCCACTGAAGTTAGAAACCTGTAATGAAAGAGCTAATGGGGTGTTTCCCCGGTAGGTCCGGTTAAGCCCATTTTGAAGTACAACCACTGGTCCGTTGAACTTGCGGACCTGCTCTGGCTTTATCGAGAGCGGACGCCGGTAGGTATCAACCAGGCCATTAGACCCGCAATACCAGGGCTGCAGCAACCACCACTGGTAACCGGAGATATATGGATTCCGGCGTAGGGCTTCTATGTTCTCCTTATGGCAAAGGTAATAAAGCCGTTCGGAGTTTTCTGACCAACGCAGGGCTTCTCCCAGAAGTCCGGATTTCCCCAAACGCTCCTTGACCGGCTCTAACCAGAAGGGTTTAACAACGTGCTTGAAACAGTCGATCTCATCCATGCGGGGGAAGGTGACGAAATTGCCCTCTTCATGGCTCACGATGGGCTTCTTGGGAATTCCTGTTACGAATTTTTCAGGATTATCGAATGGAGACGTGACAATATTGAACATGATCGTATAGAAATCCAAGGTCTCACGGTCTTTGGTTCCATTCACGAATCCATCTTGAAACAGACCATCGCTATCGATTACGGGGCGGGTAGGATCCATTTTTTTAGCGGTAGAGTAGAGATCTCCAGACAGCGGAATCGCATTCCACATCTCATTCCCCATGCACCAGTCAAAGATGGAGGGATGATTGCGATAGCGCTTAATGGCGGCAGCCCATTCAGTCTTGTATAATTCGACTGCGGGTCCACTGGCTTGGTCGTAATAGATCTGGTATCCGATGGGGAGTTCAGGAGAAACCAGCATTCCCATTTCATCGCAGGCCATATAGTACTCCGGGGTTACAAAGTGGCTATGATGACGTACGTAATTGAAACCATAGCTCTTGGCGGTACGCAACCGGTCCAGATAGAATTCCTTGTTGGATGGGGGACAGAGAGTCTCGGGGTAGACACAGTCATCTCCATACCCATTCAGGAAATACTTCTTGCCATTTAGATAGAAGTTGGCATCCCGTATTTCGATGGTGCGGAGACCGAAACGAGATTCAATTGAGTCGATGGCATTACCATCCTTTAGTAGCGTGAGACGCGCCAGATAGAGATTGGGAGTCTCGGGAGTCCACAGTTGAGCTCCAGGCATTTCAATGGAGAGGGTCAGCAAACCTTCGGGATTGAGGATATCGGACAGGTTGCGTTTCAAATTGTAGGGACAGGTTCCATCAGGCGAAAATATTTCAATCTGTGCTTGATCAACGATCCCTGTCTCGCCTGTCACCTCAGCGCTGACTTGGCATCCCGCTGGCTGCCAGTTTGGTTGGATTAAAAGGCCTTGAAGCCAACTCGCTGACCGTGCCTCGAGGGACACATGGCCCCAGATGCCGCCCCAGTATGTGTACATGTAGTCGATAATGTCAAAACAACCTTGGAACGTATCGATGTCCCAGCGTTGATCGGAATCGACCTGGATGGCAATGACTGCTTTCTCTCCTGGCTTAATGTCCGCCGTTATGTCGTACTCAAAATCTGAGAGGTAACCGATGTGTTCTCCCAGAAATTGGCTGTTCACCCAGACTTTTGCATATCGATAAACACCTCCGAGACAAATGAAGACATGCTTGCCCGCCCAATCGGAAGGAATCTCAACCTCTCTCCGGTACCAACCCTTGCCAATATAGCTGTGGGTGAGTTTATCTGTTGGTTCCCCGTACCCTTGGGCATCCCAGGCCCCAGGAACAATGATTTTGCCCGTGAAGGCCGGGGTGGAGGTATACCATTGATTGGATTCCCCTGAGCTTTCCGGGTCGAGTTGAAATTCCCAAGATCCATCAAGATTCAGAGTGGATCGAGTCTCAGCCAGGCAGGGAGAAGACCGCGGAACTAACAAGCACAATAAGATCACCAACCAACGTGGAACATTCACAGTCCGACCACCTTTCAAGCCAGACCACAAGGGCTAGCCTTTGTCAATGTCTCTGCTTTGCAGCAGCTATTGTATATTCTCGATATTCTTCGTGAAGTTGTATTTCTTTGTGAGGATGGTTTCAACATCAGGTGGAAGAAAGATGCCATTCACTTGTTGACCTGGTTTACATAATGCAAATTCAGTGTTGAGATACCCACCATCTACAAATGGAGCGTGGTGAATTTCGAAAGACTTTCTACC
>CAYRBI010000029.1:0-6376 GCA_964422415.1 uncultured bacterium
AATAAGTGGAGTAAACTTCGTTTTGGTTTTGGTTTGAGTTATAGGGTAAGGCAACACTTTTTCTCATTCCTTTACGATTCAATGCCGCCACCCCCGGGGGTAATCGTTTCCGAACCGTTCTTACACCATGATCTTCCTATCCCGCATGACCACCTGTCCTCCCACGATGGTGCCCACTGGCCAGCCTTGCAGCTCCCAGCCAATGAAGGGGGAGTTCTTGCTCTTGGACTGAATCCCGTCCTCGGTATAAACCTGCTTGAGATTCAGATCCACCAGGGCGATGTCGGCGTCCGCGCCGGGTTTCAGAGTGCCCTTGTCGATCCCCAGGACCTTGGCCGGTTCGATGGTCATCTTCCGGACCACTTCGCTCAGCGGGAGATGTCCTGGGAGCACCAGCTGCTGGTAGGCCAGGGGGAAGAGGGTTTCCAGTCCGATGATCCCGAAGGGGGCTAGTTCGAACTCCTGTTCTTTTTCGTGACGTGTATGTGGAGCGTGGTCAGTAGCGATCAAGTCGATGGTTCCATCCTTAAGGCCCTCGATCAAAGCCAGGCGGTCTGGTTCGGAGCGCAGGGGGGGATTCATCTTGGCATGGGTCCGGTAACCTTGGACCGCCTCATCGGTGAGGGTGAAATGGTGGGGGGTGGCCTCGGCGGTGACCTTGATGCCGCGTTGTTTGCCGAGACGGATCAAGCCTACCGCTCGCGCGGTGCTGACATGTTGGATATGGATCGCGCCTCCTGTTTCATCGGCGAGGATGAGATCGCGCGCGATCATGACTTCTTCGGCGGCGGGAGACATGCCGGGCAGCCCCAAGTAAGTGGACCAGTATCCCTCATGCATGGAGCCGTGTGCGCACAGGTTGGTGTCCTCCTCATGCAGAAAGAGGGGAAGGCCCACCATCGAGGCATACTCCAGTACGCGGCGCATGACCGCGCTATCCATGATCGCCTTGCCATCATCCGAAAGGGCGATGGCGCCATTCTGTTTGAGGTCGGCATACTCGGTCAGGTCTTCGCCTTTCTGGCCGACCGTGGCGGCGGCCACCGGATAGACATTCACGATGGCCTGGTCTTGCGCCAGGTAGAGGGCGAATTTGAGGTCGGCCTGCTTCTCCACAATAGGGTTGGTGTTGGCCATCGGTACCACCGAGGTCACCCCTCCCATGGCGGCGGCGCGTGACCCTGTGGCATAGGTCTCCTTGTGTTCCTGGCCCGGCTCCCGGAAATGAACGTGCAGATCGACCAATCCCGGCAGGATATGCAGTCCAGTGGCATCCCACACCCCGGTGCCACCCATGTTGAGATTCTCTCCAATGGCCGCGATCCGTCCCTCCTCGATCAGGACATCGCGCTTAGCCTCAAGCCCCTGCGAGGGATCGACTACGGTTCCTCCACGAAGTAGTAGACGGTTCATAATGTTGAATCCCCCAGAATCTCCATCAACTGTTTATGCAACCGCGGATTCGCGGCCACTCCGCTCTTGCCATAGATGGTCGGGACACCCTCCCAATCGGTAAAGCAGCCTCCCGCCTCCTCGATGCACACCTTGAGGGGTGCGGCATCCCACACATTCCAGCCCCAATCAAGCATCGAGTCGCACTTACCCTGGGCTACCAGCATGTATCCAAAACCATCTCCCCAGCCCGGCGCGAAACGGCAGGACTGGAGTATTCGTGTGCATTTGCCGGGGTGAGCCTTCATGAGGCCGGAATAACTTGAACATAAGACTGAGGCCTGAGATAGATCACCCACCTCGGAGACATGGACCGGGATACCATCCAGCCGGGCTCCATTTCCACGGCTGGCGATGAGGGTCCGTTGCAGACCGGGGTTATGGATCACTCCCACCAGGCTGTCTTTCTGGTGCTCCAGGGCCACCAGCACCGTGTATTGGGGAACTCCCGCAAGGAAGGGGCGTGTGCCATCGATCGGATCCAAAATCCAATGGTATTCCGCTTCTGGACGGATTTCACCGAACTCCTCGCCGATGATTCCATAGGTGGGGAACTCCTTCTCGATGAGTTCGCGCAGGCGTTCCTCGGCCTTACGGTCAGCGATGGTGACCGGTGTGTGGTCAGTCTTAGTTTCGACTTGGAGATCCCTACGATAGGCATCGAGTATGACCTTACTGGCTTCAAGGGTGATGTACTCGGCGAAATGCTCGAGAGCCATCAAATCGGAGGGATTCATAGACAGGCTCCACTGGAGATCAACACTCCGGGAACTATACCGGTGGGGGGAGGATGAGCCAAGACGGAAGCGGACTAGAGTGAAAAACCAGCGCCGATTCCTTTGCAAACAGGAGTACCGCTTGAAGATCTTCTTCACTGAGTTCGGGATACCCATCCAGGATTGATCGCCAAGTCTCTCCCGCCGCAAGGAGATCAAGCAGAACAGCCACCGGGATCCGGGTACCCCGGATAACCGGTTTCCCACCACAGACACGTGGATTCATCTCAATGCGTTGTATCATGTTGATCTAAGGATAACCGGGTGGATCTGAGAATCCAGACCTGTTGCCAATTTCTCCATTCCACGGGATGCTTGTGGGATGAGGGTTGTCTCCATGACGGATGAAGTGTCCAATTCTGGTGGCTTAGGTGGGGAGCGTATCACGACCCAACCACACCATGCGCTGGGGTACCTCTTGGCGCAGTGGCTCAGGCAGGGCTATGACGAGCTTGGTGCTGCTCTTCTGCTGGGTTTCTACCTGCTGCTGGTGTGTTCGGCGGTGTTCGCGCCTGCGGTGGGAGTGCTGACACTGTATCCCGCGGGCCAGATCACTCTGTTCCAGTTCGGCTGGCTGCACCTGCCCCTTCTCATCATAGGCGGCTGGTTTTCAGTTGCCGCCTGGTTTTCGCTCAATTGCCACCTTGAACAGGTTCTGACCTTTCAATATCCCACCTGGAAAACCTTTTGGAGTTCCTATCCGCGTTGCCTGGCCCGGTCTTTCTGGCCAGTCCTGTTTCTGGGAGGGGGATTCGGGATTCTGGCCTTCGATATCCTGATGTTCCCCCGGATGCTGACGGGGATTCCTTATGCCGGGTTCGCCGCTGTATCGGTGGCGTTGTGGATCGCCCTTTTCCTGGGGATGACCCAGGTTCACTTGATCCCCTTTCTGGTTCATCAGGACCGTCCCTTCCTGACCGCCTTCAAGCGTGCCGCCCTGGTTGCGGTCTGGAAGCCGGTCCGGACCTTGTTTATCCTTTTGATTGAGATGATCTTTGCTTATACTTGTTTGCAGATACCACCTCTTATTCTGATGCTACCGGGTCTTTACTCGATACTTTCTCTCCTCTCGCTGTTGATCCTGTTGGATGAATGGCATGACCCTTATGAAAAGACCCCGGAGGCAACCCGCGCGGGCGCATGAGTTTCCTGACCCCTATCCTGCTTTCGCTCGCGGGCTTCGCCGCGATACCTGTCCTGCTGCACCTCATCCGGCGCAAACGTGTCAGGATATTGGACTTTCCTACCTTCCGCTTTCTCAAGAAGGCGGCCATGGAGCAACGCTTTCATCTGCGTTTGCAAGATCAGCTGCTCATGTTTCTACGGATGTTCATCCTCCTGCTCTTGGCATTGGCCTTCGCGGGTCCCTCGGTCAAGCAGACTTTTTCCGGGACCACCCGTTACCTTGGGCTGCAGAACATCCTCGTGGTGGATGACTCGCTTTCCATGGCGGTGGTCCAAGATGGGAAGAGCCTGTATGAATCCGCTCTATCCTCTGCCTCGGATCTGCTCACGCGCCAACGTGGAAGTTGGAAGGTGGTCTTTGCCTCGGAAGTCATGAGTGCCTCGGATCCACTGAGCAGCCCGGTCATCGATGTGGATACCTTTAAGCGAGTGACTGCTAGCCATGGCTCCCCAGCTTTCCATGGCCCCATGGCGGCGGTCATGGGCAAACTACGAGCGGTGCGGAAACCAGATGAACCCATCTGGTTGCTGACCGACCGGACCTCCTCCAATTGGACAGGGTGGAGCCTTCCCGCTGGAGAAGGGCCGGACAAGACTCAAGTAGAGATCCTTCAAATTGGGGCGGAGGTGACTCTTCCCAATGCAGCGATACGGAGTCTGTCTTTACAGAATGAGCCTTTATTCGAGAATGAGCCCGCCTCCTTGTCAGTGGCCTATGAGATCTTTGGCGCCAGTGGACCGAGTCCCATGGGGATTCAGATGGGCTGGAGAGAACGTGAGGCCGCGAAGAGCCTGCCTCTCATCCCGATCCCAGAAGTGAGTGCCGGGCAGGGAACCATCGACTCTTTGATCGAATCGGCGGGACTAGTGACATCAGTCTCGGCCCAGTTGCGGTTTACCGGGGGAGTCACCGACCCACTTCCGGCCGATGACCTCCTCGAGGTTCAACCGAAGACATTGAGCCAGGTGCGGATTCAGCTGGTGGCGGCGGAGGACGAATGGCGGAATCTTCTCCAGGCGGGCTTGGTGGGATTCAATCTCGAAATGGCTGATCCACTCCAACCACCCCCGGCGGATACCACCACTTTCTCCACGCATGTCCTCTTGCTGGGTGCGGAGCCACTCTCTCCTGAATGGAGAGAATTACTAAAAGCCCGAGTGCAATCAGGCGCGGGACTCATCGTGTTCTATGACCAGCCCGCTGATGGAGTCCGTCTCCAGAACTGGTCTGGGTGGTGGCAGTTCTGGGGGGCGTCTGGTTCGACGGACTCTGTGGCGAAGGAAGACCTGACCTTTGTGGCGGGGACCCCACCCTGGTTTGCCCAGTCCATGGACAAGACCGCTAGTGACCCGGGCTGGGCATGTGAAGGCTTTGAATTCTTCCGGTTGGAAGATTGGGATATCGAGTTGGCCGCACGGACTTCTTCCAAGGCCGAGTTCCCACTGCTTCAGACTCGCCAGGTGGGGCAGGGTGTTGTAGCCGTGTGGACAACTCCCCTGTCGCCGAAAACCAGCTCGTTGATTCTTGAGCCTGGGTGGGTTCCGTTGCTTTCACAGATTGTCAAAAGGTCATTAGTAGATCCGCGAGGATTCGATTCGTCCGGATCTCAGACGGAACGAGCCTTTGAATCGGACCTTCACCCGTTAACTCCTGATGAGAGAACTCAGCTGGCACAACAGGGGTGTTCCTTCTCCGAGGCCGCGGAAACGATCAAGGAGATTGAAACTCTCCCGCGAACCCAGCAAGATTGGACAGCGGTGATCTTAATGCTATGTCTTGGACTAGCGCTTTTCGAGATTGGTCTGAGCAATTACCTCTAACCCTCACCTGGGGAGCGGGGCTGAGAGACCATGCCTGTACACTGGTATGGGGCTCACGGCGCTTCATTGCGGCTCTCTTTTTTTCTGTCTGGGTGATTTTCTTGACGGGATGTTCAGCTACTCTGCGTGTAAAACCGGAGCTTCCACCCCCCACACGGGGCATGGTCAGTCCCGCGAGGATTGGAGTCTTTGTAACCAGCACACCTAAAGATGAAATTCCAGCGGGGAGTGGTATCTGGCCTGGAACAACCTATCGATTCTCGAGTGAAGAAACCGTCCAAGAAGACTTAATGCAGCTCACGAAACGCCATTTCCGCAATGCGGGGATCGCGGAGAATGCTGGAGACAAACGCTGGGACTACGTCCTTGAATACACCTGTGAGCAACCCTACATGGATGGAGGAACCTTGCGGTCTCAAGTGCCTCTTAAATCCACCTTGCGGAATCCACAAACGGGCAGGGAAGTTCAGTCTCTCACTCTAACCGGTGAGGGATCCGCTCAGGAGGGGCGGTTCATGCGGTTCATGTTTGGACGTCTCTCCGAGAAACCAGCGCTTGAGAGGAGTCTGAACGAGGCCTATACAAACCTCTATAAATCCGTGGAGGGGAACTTGGCCCGGTTGAGCGCTGAACAGTCGAAGAATGTTCCTGGAAAACCCTATAGAAAGAGAGACCGTCCCCCCGGATAAGAGTATGCGCCAATCCACTCCTCTGACTATTCTGGGCCTGTTATTACTGCCGTTTGTTTTCTCCGGATGTGAGAAGGCCAGTAATCCATCCCACACGGGATCAGGGGATCCTTTACACGAAGCCTATGACCGGGGCACCAATCCCCAACGCCCGGAACTCATCTCCCTCGGAATCAAGGGTGCGACCTATGAGGTGGAGATGGCGGGCAAAGAATCTGGTTTGATGCTCGGATTAATGTACCGGAAGGAGCTCGGTCCGGACACGGGGATGTGGTTTGAGTTTCCTGATGAGGATTTCCGTGGTTTCTGGATGTGCAACACAAAGGTTCCGCTCTCCATCGCCTATGTCGATAGTAAAGGAGAGATTTCCAACATTGAGGACATGATCCCCTTTGACGAATCCAGAGTCCTTTCCAAGCGCAAAGTAAAGTATGCCCTTGAAATGAAACGCGG
>CAYRBI010000029.1:6476-46957 GCA_964422415.1 uncultured bacterium
TTCACGCTTGAGCGTGCCTCTCCGGGTGTGGTTATCTTTTCATCCATCCCCGGTTCTGAAGAATCTCCTGGATTTCCTTTCTTCCCTTGGTGAAGGGATAGAATGGATTCCCCCAAGCCACTAGATTAAGTGCGAAGAAGCCCGCCGCCAACGCAAGGACTTTCCAAGTGAAAAGTACAAGTCCCACCTCTGTCCCGCTGTAGATCCCCACCAGAGCCAGGCAAAGGGTCACCGCGAAGAGCCCCGCGAAACGTTCATACTGCCAACGGATGACTGAGAAGCGCGCGCCCGTCATCCCCGCTAGGATGGTCAAGAGGAGTTGTGCGGTCACACCCGCCACGGCCGCTCCCTGAATCCCAAAGATTGGGATCCACCACCAGTTGAGCCCCACATTAGTAGCGGTTCCGATGATGTTGATCGTGGTGGAGTACTTGAGTGTGGTGTGGCGGAACTGGAGGACGCTCACAAAGGGGGCATACAAGCTTCTTAACACGAACTGAAGTGTGATGAACGGAACCACACGGTAAGCGGAGTGGTAATTGGGGCCTGTAGCTATTGTGATGATCTCCAGCGCGAAGGCCGAAATCGTGGCGCCAATCAGGCACGAGGCATACACCACATAGAGAGAGATGTGACGGATTTCCCGAAGACGTCCTGGATCACCCCGTGTGACCGCATCATTGAAAATGGGTGAGAAGGCAGCGTTGATGGCATCCACGATGACCCCCATGACGCTCCCGATCTGATAACCCGCGTGATACAGCCCTGTCATGGCTGTGCCGAGGGCTCCATTGACAATCAAGCGGTCGGCCACATTCGCCACCTGAGTGGCGATCTGAGATGGAATCACGGGAAGCGAGAAGGCGAAGGCTTCTTTGAGATACCGGGTGCGGATGCAAGGGGTTATCTGCCGTGCGATTCCCACTAACGAAACCACGAAGAAAACCACGGCGGTGATGCAATAGGCGGTCAGTGGTCCCACCGCTCCCATGCCCATCCCCACCACCAGGGAAATGACGAGGGTCACATTGGTGAGGAAGCGGGAAATGCTGACACTGACATAGACGAAGGAACGTTGCTGAGTTTGCAGAATCTTGAGATAGGTGCTGACAAAGGGGGAGAACATGGCCGTCACCACGGCCAGGAAGACAAATGGACGGAATGGTACTCCCTGGGAAAAAGGACCGAGAAGGACATCTCCCCAGAGTGCTAGAATGCCCCCGCCAATTCCCGATACGAGGGCCAGAAAACAGAACACGGTTCCCCAGAACTCTTTGAGCTCCGCGGGCCGGTCCCGGTACACAAAGTACAGGCGGGAGGCCCCTGCGCTCAGCCCTAACGCCAGCAAGGTTGTCAGGAAAGTACCGATCAAGCGGGCCACGGCGAGAGTTCCGTAGTCGGACTCCGAGAGGTAAGAGGTATAGAGCGGTAAAAAGATCAACCCCAGCGATTGTTCCAGGCAAGATCCAAAGGTGTAGATCGCGGAGTGTTTTACAAGGCTGCGTCCAAGAGGCAAGGTATCTTAACCGGTTCTTTTTTTTCAGATGGGCAGTGGCCCGTCTTGTTTCTCTCTTTGTGATATCCCCCCCAACCCTCCCCCGCCAGTGGGGAGGGAGTTGTATGTTGTTCACGCTTTAGCGTGCTTCTGCACTCTCCCCCCTGGTGGGGGAGGGTTGGGGGGGGACTGTGACTCTGTAAGCCGAATAACTGAAATAGGCTAGCATGAAAGCCTTTCTGGTGGTATTCAGGCGGTATCTGAGACAAGATGGCCAGGAGGAAAGGACGGAGTGAAACTTCATCTGGGTTGTGGACCGCGTTACATTCCCGGTTTTAAGCATATCGATATCGTGCCACATCCCCATGTGGATGTGGTGACCACAGTGGAAAACCTCTTCATGATCCAGGATGACAGTGTGGAACTCATTTATGCCTGTCATATCCTGGAGCATTTCAACCGGAACTACCGGGAGCGAGTGTTGAAGGAATGGCATCGTGTCCTGCAACCGGGTGGGATCTTGAGACTTGCAGTTCCCGATTTCGAGGTGTGTGCGCGGTTGTACCTGGAGGGGAAAGCCACGCTTCCTCAGATCCATGGTCTCATCCTGGGTGGGCAAACCTATCTCTACAATTTCCACTACGCGATTTATGACTTTGAGGCCATGCGGGAAGTTCTCGAAACCGGCGGTTTTGTGGATGTACGCCGGTTCGATTGGCGGACCACGGAACATGCGGAGGTGGATGACTTCTCACAGGCCTATCTACCCCACATGGACAAGGAACATGGGACTCTCATCAGCCTCAATGTGGAGGCTACCAAGCCGGACTGTTCATGATCTGAGCCTCACAGCGAGCCTCTGTGCTCCTCATACCAATGGATCAGATGGGTAAGTCCCTCCATGAAGGAGGTCCGGGCGGAGAAGCCGAAGTATTCTTTGGCACGGCGGGTATCCAGGCAACGTCGTGGCTGGCCATCGGGTTTCGAGGAGTCCCAGACAAGCTCCCCCTTGAAGCCACAGATCTGACAGATCAAATGGGTAAGGTCTTTGATCGAGATTTCCATCCCCGAGCCGATGTTGACTGGCTCGCTTCCATTATAAAACTCGGTTGCGGCTGCAATGGCCTCCGCGGCATCACCGGCATACAGGAACTCACGTGTGGCTGACCCTGTTCCCCATACCTCGATCGTGCTGGCTCCTGAATCCCGTGCCTCGATACACTTCCTGACCAGTGCGGGGATCACATGGGAGGAGCGGGGATCGAAGTTATCCCAGGGACCATAAAGATTAACCGGCAAGAGGTAAATGCTGTTGAAACCATATTCCTCCCGGTAGGCCTGGGATTGCACCAGCATCATTTTCTTGGCCAAGCCATAGGGAGCGTTGGTTTCCTCCGGATATCCATTCCATAGATCCTCCTCACGGAAAGGAACCGGGGTGAACTTAGGATAAGCGCAGACTGTGCCCACCGCTATGAACTTCTCCAGCCCGGACAGCCGGGCTTTCTCGATGAGCTGCACTCCCATCATCAGGTTGTCGTAGAAAAACTGGCCAGGGTGTTCGCGGTTGGCTCCAATCCCGCCCACGACCGCCGCCAGGTGGATCACGATATCTGGACGCATGTCCAGGAACATCCGGTCGATCCCCTCCATGGTCCGCAGGTCATATTGCGCGCTCCGTGGGATTCCAATCTGATGGCATCCGTGTGCCCGGAGGGACTCCACGATATGCCGCCCCAGGAATCCGCCCCCGCCGGTGACAACGATTCGGCGTTCGCTCCAAAAGGTGGGATTCGAAATAAAGTCTGCTGACTCTATCGGCTGCTTTTCTGTAGATGACATGGATCTAGAACCTTTAATCTGTGATTATCTCATCCCTGAAGAAGGGTACGAATCCGCCATTTCCAACGCCGTAAATGGCTAATGAGTGTTTCATGTGCCACATCCGGGTTCCGTGTCAAGCGGAGTGTTCCCAAGTGTCTCTTCAGTGAGGTGTATTCATCCTCGGCCGGAGAAGCGACGCCCCCCATGCGGCTCTGATACCACGTATAGATGGGAAGAACAATGTTACGGAAGGAGCTGAACTTGTCAAAGACCTCTCCCCGGTGAGTCCGGATGGCTTCGGCGAAGTTTCCATACTCATGATGAGACATATCTCGTAGGTGCTGGACGAGCTCGCCATAATCGCTGTGTTCACGAGCGTCGATGAAGGTTCCCGCTGGTATATACTCCCGGACATTGGGCGCTCCGAGATAAACCGGTACGGTACAGGTCAGAAAACTGTCCAGGATCTTCTCCGAGATATATGTCTGCGCTTCCGCATTTTCAAGCGCGATACTGAACCGGTATCGCCGGGCCATATCATACTTCCTGTCGAAGGGATTCAGGGTTCCATAGTAATTTGGAAGCTCCCTTGGCCATCCTCCACCGTAGATATGGATGTCACGGATCCCGGCGAACCGGTCCCGTTCGGCATAGATGTTTTGGATCCCATGGTGAGGACTAGCGAAAACTTCATAGCCCTTACGTAACGGCTGATCCTCGCGGAACTTGTTGCCGAGGATCATGCAGCACAGATATTTCCGCCGTACCGGCCCATCCCAAGGTCCCACCAAGTAGTTGTCAAAAGCGAGGAGGTGATATTGGAACTCCGGGCCTCCCAAGACCGCTTTGTTATAGGTCAAGACAAGGTCATGGTGATGAGCCAGGTACTCCGGGCTGGTTTTCACGGGCGAGTGGGGATCATAACTTCTCGCTACGATCGGGACCTTCCCTTTGAATTCGAGGAGCGCCTTTTCCGCCCCGGTTTCCTTGTTTTCCAGCCCATACGGGATGTGATAGATCAAGGGATGTGGGCATTGGGCAATTTGATCACGGTCAGCGAAGAAGTCATGGAGGCGGAAGAACTTCGAGAGCACATAGACATGCCTTACCATGGTGGCCACATGCTCTTTATGGCCGGATGCCTCCCGGTCCAATAGAGACTGGATGGCTGTCATGTACTTCGCGGTCTGTTCCCGGAAACCGAGTAATAAGAAAAGGTCGATCATCATTTGATTACCTTGATTAGTCAGGCATGGCCCGTAAGATCTGGAGCATTCTCGGCCAAGTCGATTCGATGACTTTGAAGGCTCCTTGCATGTGTGGATAACCTGACACCACTTCCTGTAACAGGAAAGTTCTCATTCTCTCCGGAGCCGATAGATCGATGTAATAGGGCTGGAAGAAATGCCGCAAGACTTGGGACAGGATGGGGGGCCAGGCCAGGAGTTCACTGCAATGCGCGGTTGAGGAGGCCCGGTATCCCATGACACCGATGGGGGCAATAGCCTCAAGCGCTCCTCTTCCACGTGCATCCTCGGCGATCAAGAAGGAGGGCCTCTTCATGGACAAGAACTTGAAGTGGGCGTGAACCCGGTAACCCACATGGAGGTCGAATTCCTTGTATCTCTCGATGTGGGTGAGTCCACCGGATGCATCCCAGGTCTCATAGCCCAGAGATTCCGCCGCCTCCTTGATCTTCCGGGCATTCTCCGCATGTGCATGAGTGGTGAACTCATCCGTAGTCCATCCACGGTGAAACGAACAAACCCGCTCAGCCTTGGGAAACAGCTCATGGACTATCCGCAAGAACGCCTGACTCTGGTCACGGAAGAAGGGGTGTTCCGCCGGGGTCACTAAAACTCGTTCGATAGTGCCTGGCAGATGAACTGGCGACTCGAAGCAATCTGGATCATACCAGGCAGGACAGCCAGTCATGAGGGCATTGGATAATCCAATGCGGTGCATAACACGTAGTGTCAGATAATCCCGGCAACCCGCATATGGAAAGTCCTCACGGATACGCCGGAGAAGCGGTTCGGGACATGGGTTGAGAGAAGCATGTTCAACTTGATATTCATCTCCCGGCATGGCCTTCCAGCCCAAACCAAAGGCGATGATGGGGACCTTGATCTCCGGGAGATCCGCGAGGATGGGATAGATCCGGGATCCGAGCCCCGATTGAATGGCTGGTCCGCCACAGAGAATCAAGGCCTTGGCCGAATTAATGAGATCCAGGTGTCCGCTGATGGGCAGCCATGATGGAAGTTCATGGAACACCCCACAGTGAGTATAAAGGCTGATGAGGCGTTTGGCTGCATGGGCAATCAGGTAGTCGCCGGCGTTTTTTCGCGCTCCTGTCAGAAGTACATACATGCGGTCTATCCCAAGACTGAGACTTCCAGGCGCCAGCTCATATTAGCGATGGGCGTGCGGAGAAATCACTTGCCCAGATGTTCCCACTGCAGGATCTCATCCTCGGGCAGATCCCTGACCACCCGCTGGCCGATGACCTTGTCGATCTCGTTGGGCGGGATTCCAGTTGCGGGTCTCTTCATGATCAGGTCCGAGGCGGATAGGACCTGGCCCGCCTTGACGGAGCGTGCCAGGACAATGCTGCGGCGCGCGAAGGTCACCGCCATGGTCTCTGTGGGGATGACCTCTTTATCACGCCGTCCATACAGGATCCGGCAGCGTCCAATTTGCTGTTTCAGTTTAATCAGATCATTAGTGTCCATCGCATGGTAGTGGTCATTCCCGGGCAGTGTCTTGTCCAAGGTGAAATGTTTCTCGAGGATACACGCACCCATCAACACCGCCATGGTTGCTTCCAGCATGTCCGGTGAAGGTTCCGTATGATCGGAATAGCCGATGGGAATGCCGGGAAAGGCATCGTGTAGCCCCTGGATCATGCCCAGATTGGCGTTGTGGGGCAGGGTGGGATAATTCAGGATGCACTGCATCAGAGCGACCTCGGCACCCGGATGAACACTCCGGATACAACTCAGCGCCTGGTTTATCTCCGCCAACGAACTGGCTCCAACCGCTAAGAGAACTGGCTTGCCCTTGCTGGCGATCCGTTCCAGGAGGGGATAGTTGGTGATGTCGGCCGAGGCCACTTTATAGGCGGGCATGAGTTCCGCGAGGAAGTCCACTGCCTCTAAATCAAAGGGGGTGGAGAGGAAGGTGATCCCCAGTTCGCGGCAGTACTCCGCTAAGATGCGGTATTCCTCCGGCCCAAACTGATCGTGTTTCTTGAACAGGTCGAACTGAGATTTACTGGTTTCCTTGGTGGTGTCCCAGTAGGCGGGGGAGTTACGTGCCGCGAGTTTCTCGCTTTTATAGCTTTGAAACTTCGCGGCGTCGGCGCCCCCACGATGGGCCTCGCTGACCATCATCTTCGCCGCTTCGAGGGGCGTGATGCCATGCGACTTGGCGATGTCGTAATAGTTGACCCCCAGCTCCGCGATCACATAGGGATCCACATTGCCGGAGATGAGTTCCTTTCCGTCGATCCGCAAGACTCTGGCCTTTCCACCAGGAGGCGCCCTGTCAACGAGTCCGCCGGTTTTCCCGGAACCTGTCCAGGATCAACCGGGTCACACGTTCTTGACCGCCCCTGAAATCGTAGGAGAGCATTCGGCGCCGCATCTCGGCGCGGATTCCGGCATCATCACAAATCTCGGTCACGGTTTCCAGCAGAACCGCATCAGAAACATCACGCCCCAGACCGAGACAGGCGAAACCATTTTCGGCGTGACCAAAGGCATGTTGCATTTCACGGGCATTCTGGGCGATCAGCACGGCCGGAACCCCCAGAGAGGCGATCTCATACATGGTCCGTCCACAGGAGGTGATGATCAAATCCGCGCTCTTCAACTCACGGGCCATCGATTGAACTTCCCGCTTGATCGTTACCGTGTCTTTCAGGTCGAGTGTCTGGAGGGTGTGGCGGAGATCTTCCTCCGCCTCCGTGGGGTATCCCAGACCCAGGATGATGGTTTGGCGGATCTCACGCTCCTTGAGAAACCTGTTGAGGACGGATACGGTCCGCTTGGTCTGGTTGGTCGGGTCCGCACCCCCGAAAGTGGTGACGATATGCTGGACCACCGGGGACAAAGGCGGAGGAGTGGTGTGAGCGAAGTCCTCACGGAGGCAGTAGTAATCCGGTCCGCTGAAGACATGTGGATCAGGAATCGGACGTTCATATAACGCATTGATGGTCACATCGGTGTGAAGCATCCCCGGGCCGAGATCCTCGAAGGATACGACAAACACCCCACGGCCGCGCAGAAACAGAACATCGCTGGCGGAGGTATCGAGGATATCCAGGATCGCGATCTCGGGCTCATACTCCGCGATCCGTTCGAGGAGTTGATCGTGTGGGGCGGCCACATAGGGATAGAAGGAGCGCTGCACCATCGAGACCGCCTCGGTCTGGGTTTCATCCAAGAAGAAGCGGATGGGATGGTCAAGGAGACGGTTCGCGAGCATCAGCATCCGGTATACATGACCAAAGCCGATCTGCCGGGCACCATCCACCCGGAACGCGACCTTCTTACGGTCCAGGTATTTCTCGACAATCCACCAGTCCTGCATGGTGTCAATGTCGATGGATTCGGCCTGGGAGATCTCGAACACCCCGACATTCGCGCCAAACCGGCTCTTGGGAGTGACACACCGCATCCGGGAGATGAAGAAGGCTCCTGTCTCGCGATAGAGTGCGGGGAGATGTTGACGGTTAACCCGCTCCGTGTAGTCCGGCACGATCCGTCCCTCCCGTTCAACCCAGGAGAGGCGGGGGTCGTTCACCACCGAGATGAGAGTATCGGTTTGCGGTGAGGCCTCCATGCGTTGCATGGCATTCTGTAAGGTCTCCACGCTTAACAAGGGGGCCGTGGGTTGGAGGGTTACAACCAGCTCATAGGAGCCTGGCGCGGCGGTAACCGCGTCATACACCACGGCGTCAAGAGTCGTGTCATCATCCGCGAGATGAGGTGGACGCCGGTGGATCCGTGCTCCCGCCTCCTCGGCGATGTTGGCGATTTCCTCATGGTCCGTGCTGACGACCACATCATCGAAGCATCCACTCTTGAGTGCCGTGGTGACAGCGTAGTGGATCAGCGGTTTTCCATGCAGCTCGCGGATATTCTTCCGGGGGATCCCCTTGGACCCGCCACGCGCGGGAATGATGGCGATTGCGGATGATTTCATTGACTGAATGACTCCCCTTAACCCCAACAAAGATGTTTCAGCCGGTCCTGAATGGGGATATCCGGATGACAAGCTACGATTCGTGGAGCGAAAGCGAAACGCCCACTTGTGTGGCAGACCAGTGTTCCTTGATATATAGCGTCGCCCGAGGCGGTTCTCTTGGAGTAGTCGAGTTGCTGCACCTTGCCATCGATAATCTCGCCCTCCGAACTCAGCCGTCCATAAAACACCTCGACCGCGATGTCCTCAGGACGAAGCGTGAGTAGGGCGACCTCGACTTGGATGGGGACACTCTGACCGACATGTACTACCTGGTTCTCGCATTCCGAGTTGACCGAGGAGATGCAGACATTCTTCCACTGCCCCATGACACGCTGTTCCCAAAGCGCGGCCTTGCGGGCGGCCGCGAAGCCCTCCCGTGAGAGACTCAAGTATCTCTCAGTGCAGGGGAAGTAGGATTTCTGCGCATAATCCGACAACATGCGGTTGGTATTAAAGTTGGGGCAGATAGTGATCATGCAGCGTTTCATGCGGTGGATCCAACCACGCGGCAGGTCATCCCGGCCACGTTCATAGAAGAGGGGAACGATGTCTTTTTCCAGGAGTTCATAAAGTGTTTCGCTCTCCACCCGGTCCTGATACTCCTGATCGCTATAGTCCTCTCCGGAGCCGATCGACCAGCCGTTATCGCCTTGATAAGCTTCGTTCCACCACCCATCCGGGATGCTGACATGGAGGACTCCATTGGCAGCTGCTTTCATCCCGCTAGTACCACTGGCTTCGAGGGGACGGCGGGGGGTATTCAGCCACACATCCACACCTTGCACGAGGTAACGGGCGACATTCATGTCATAATCCTCGATGAAGACCACATTGTGGCGGAATTCTGGTTGACGGCAGAAATGGGCGATTTGGCGTATGAGTTCCTTGCCGGGAATATCGGCGGGGTGGGCCTTGCCAGCGAAGATGATCTGCACCGGACGATGGGCATCGTTCAGAATCTTGGATAGCCGTTGGGGATCCCGGAAGAGGAGCGTGCCGCGTTTGTAAGCCGCGAAACGGCGTGCGAACCCAATGGTCAAGCGGTCGGGATCAAGGACTTCATCGGCGAGTTTCACCTCAGACAGGGGCAGACCACGGCGTTTAAGTTGGTCCCGTAAGCGGTGCCGGACAAAAGACACCAACCTTTCGGCGCGGCGCTCATGGGTCCGCCATAGTTCACCATCCGGGATCTGGCCCACTCGTTCCCACACTGTCGTGTCGCTGGGATTACTCCACCACCGGACTCCCAGGTAACGGTCAAACAGGGCGGCCATCTCGCCTGAGATCCAGGTCTTGATGTGAATGCCATTGGTGATCGCGTTGATCGGTATCTCTGAAAGCGGTACCTCCGGCCAGATTTTCTGCCACATGCTCCGTGAGACAGTACCATGGAGTTTACTGACTCCATTAGAATGCGCGGACAGCTTGAGGGCCAACACAGTCATACAGAAAGACTCATGGGGATCTGCCTCGTTTTCACGTCCCAGCGCCAGAAAGCGTTCCATGGTGATACCCAGTTCCTTGCAGAGGCTGGCGAGATATTCCTGGATGCGGTCGGCCGGGAAACGGTCATTGCCCGCGGGGACCGGGGTATGGGTGGTGAAGACATTCCCGGAGGTGGTGGCGATTTTGGCCTCCTCGAAGGAAAGCCGGTGTTCTCGCATGGCCTCGCTGATGCGTTCAAGCCCTTGGAAGGCCGCGTGCCCTTCGTTCATATGACACACCGAGGGTTTAATCCCAAGTTTCCCCAGGGCGCGGTATCCGCCTACTCCCAGGATCATCTCCTGGCGGATGCGCAGATCCATATCGCCCCCATACAGCTGCGAGGTGATCTCACGGTCTTCGGGTTGATTGGAGGGCAGGTTTGTATCGAGCAGATATAGCGGGATGCGTCCCACATGAACTTTCCAGATCTGGGCGGTAACCATCCGTTTTCCGAGGTGAACCTCGACGAGTAATGGATTCCCTTTGTCGTCCATTTGGATCTCAGTCGGTAAGGTGTAGACATCTGTGGGAGGAAGGAATTCTTGTTGCCAGCCATCTGTGTTGAGATACTGGCGGAAATAACCACGCCGGTACAATAGGCCGACTCCTACCAGAGGTAATCCCAAGTCACTGGCTGATTTCAGGTGATCGCCCGAGAGGATACCGAGGCCACCTGAATAGATGGGAAAGCTTTCGGCCAGTCCATACTCAAAAGAAAAATAGGCGATGGTGCGTGCTTCACGGTTGTCATATTGTGTGTCAAACCAGGTTGTGGCCGCGAGATAGGAGTCGAGCTTAGCGCCCACACGGTCAAGATGGGCCAGGAAACTATCATCCTCGGCCAGCTCTTTGAGACGTTCTTGTGAAATGGTTCCCAGCAGACGGAGAGGGTTGTGGTAGACCTCATCCCACAGGTCGAGATCCATCCTGCGCCACAACTCGATGGCCTCGCTTTCCCAGGTCCACCAAAGATTGTAGGCAATGGTATGGAGCCGGTTGAGCCGTACAGGAAGTGAAGGGACAACTGTGAACTCGCGGAGTTTTTTCATGGAGTGCTCTCAGTGCCTCGAATAGGATTGCTCACCCTGAGGTGTATCCAGATTCTAAGAGAGAGTGCCCTTAAAGCCTAGTGACCGCAGGTCTATTGTGATCAGATTGGGTAGAGGGAAGGTGTCTGTTCAGTGAGATCCCGCCGTCTTGACTCCGGGGATCTGCCCGGAGAAAGCCGGCAGAAAAGAAAGGTCCATGACTGGGATTTGGTCATGGACCTCATAGTCGACCTTCCCCGAAGGGAAATATCATATTCCCATGTGTTGTTAACGGTTTGTGAGTGATACCTCCCGGATTCCAATCCAGGCATAACTCGTTTCCGTGTTCGAGTCTACAATCTCGATGTGAACCTCCTGTCCCCTCCACTCCTGTACCGGAATCCGGCAATTGGAGAGGACATGAGTCCCGCTTGGGTGGACTCGCTTGAGGACCTTCCCACTGGCATGCTCCACCAATGTTAGTGTTAGGGCTCCATCCCCAGTCTCAACCTTCGAATTGCCCCCTTGAAGTAGGATATCGAGGAAGTCCTGGCTGAGAGTGAAGGGAGGGGAGACCACTGTTCCGATGGCGGATTCACCGGCGCGGCCAACCGAATTCAAGGTTGTCTGGTTGAAGACGGTGGATACGCTGAAGGCTTCACCCTCAGTTTTCCAGCTGTTCAACTCACCTTCCTTATCGAACCGGAATACAACCTTGGGGAGCATGTAGGGATTCTTTGGTAATAGGATAAAGTTTTTGCTGGCTTGGTCAGGGTCAGGGGGGCGGATGGCGGTGACAGCGATCAGTCCAAAAGCCGGGTCGATTCCAACCGAGGACAGGGTGAGTGAGCGAAGCGGTTTGGAACCATCCAAATCGATCTCGATCACATTCATGACTGCGGAGGCGGTCTTGAAAGGGAGCGAGGTGGACCAGAATTCAGGCTGGGGAATCAGGGGTGGCTTGGCAATCGGCCAATCCGTATCCGTAACGCCAAGGAGCGGCAAAAGGCCGAATCTCTCCTTACGTTCTTTACTTGCGGTCGCGAAATCACCGACAACTTCTTGTGGACACCACCAATCAAGATCTCCCGGAAAGACCAAGTCCTGGCCGATATAGCCCGGGCCCCACTGGTTTGCGTGTCCCGAGTTGTTGGCAATCTCTACGGAGACCTTGCCGACCTGGCTGAAGGTATCGTGGTTTTCGAGGAAAGGCACCACCAGAAGATAGACCTTGGAGTAGACAGCCCCGTCGAGATTAAGCCTGAAAGAGGGTTTTCCCGCCTTCCATGACACCGGCGCCATCTTTCTGTTCACGATATCGAAGGGAATGCCAGGTAATCCGGGGACCTCTACCGAAGTTTTTCCCTCGAGCGCTGTGAGTGGAGGTTTGGAGCCATTCCAGGGGCCATGGGCGAAGGCGTAGTAATTACGGAGCTGGGGCCATTGTTCATCCGGGATAAGCTGATCAGCCGGAAGTGGAATCTTGACCACACGGCCATCGAGGAATGATCTCAATTCCGTGGATGGGGCGAATACGCTGGAGGCCACAACCTTCAGGTCTATTTCCTTTCCGTTGGGTAGGAGCAGAGTTGCGTCATTCTCTCCAGGGGAGAGAAGCCCCAGAATGTGTTTCGGTATTGGAATTGTCAGAGATTCCTCTGATCGTGCTCCCACGGAGATCTGAACCGGGATCTCTTCTTGTCCGATGGTGAAGGTTGTCTGGCCTTCAAGGGATTGTGAGGTGTTGTTCCGGAGGATGAGAATGGTCTGCGCGGCTTCACCAACAATCTCAAGTTCACCTTTACCCACTGCTTCGTACCTGGGGAGAATGGTCAGGTCAACTGGTTTCCAGAATTCAACGCCGGAATCTGTCTTGCAGAAGATAAAGAAGCTCCGGCGGGAAAAAGTCATCTGTCCAAGCCGGCCATAACCTGTATACGGTGTGAGAAGACCCTCGGCGACTGTTCCACGAATCTCCGTGGGCGCGGGGATTGAGCCACCCGACAGAATTTTGGATCTGTCTTGAATCTCGACAACCTTCGCGCCAGAGATCTTCACTAGCAGCTCGTCTCCCTCGGCTATGGAGCCAGGCTGTTGAACCGCCACTTCGGAGGGTTTGAAAGAGATTTCGATGGTGCTTTCGCTTAGGGATGGGGTCTGAAGACTCAATGTGATGCAGTCGACTCCGGGTGATGTTTCGTACTTCTCTGTTTTACCATTCACTTTGACTGAGAGAATGTCAGCGGGGGGAAGCATCCACTTGATCTCGCGTTTGAGCGGTTCATGAGTTGTCACGGCATATTTCAGGTTGTTGCCTTGACGTGAGTAGACGGCGCTGACATCCGGGAGGTAGACCGAGGCGGAATTCCACGAGTCAGGAAAAGATGGAGAAATCCGTATTGTTTCCTCGGGTTTGTGCATTCTCAACCCATACAGAGCCTCGATGGTGGACTGGAGGAAGAGACCGGCTGGTGGTGTGAAATAGGCGGTGTTCGTTTCTTCGGCCACTTCTGGCCAGGCGCCGCGGTGGTTATTGTCCATCGCCCATTCCGCATCGGCCTTGAGCGGGCGGTAGGTCTCGTTGCGTAACCCCATTGCAGACAATCCCCAAGCCCCCCAGGGTTGCTGTGCGGCTCCGGTCTGCATTCCCCACGTTCCCCCAGCATGGTTGGGGAAATTATTCGAGCAATACACCTGCCCCTTTTCTCCCGTCAGCCGGTCACGGAGTTGGCGCATGGAAGTCCAGGCATCAAGCGGATCCACCACACCCCAAATGAGAGGATAGATGAACGTGTGGTATTGGCCATCCAAGCGGGCGGAACCGAGTGGATCGCGGAAGAAGAGAAACCGCCCCAAGCCAGATTCCCATAGGTGCGTCCGTAAGCGTTGAGTGATGAGCGCGATACGCCGCTCGCATTTTTCCAGTGATTCCTGATCGCTGAGGGCCTTGGCGAAGCTTGCCCGTGTCCGCAGCATTTGGAGACCCTCGATGGTGGGAGTCGTACCATCGTTGGGAGTGGCGACATAGTCTTCCTGGTTCCCGATCTGTTGTCCCCAGCCGAGTAGACCATTTCCATCCGGGTCATTCTCGGTAAAAGCGTGTTCGATGATCTTGTCGAGAACCGGAGCGGCGCGCTGAGCGAACTCTCTATCTCCAGTGTATTCCCAGTATTGTCCCAGCTGCCAGGCATAGAATTGATCCGATCCGCCGAAATCCCGGCGAAGGAAGCCACCTGGCGAGAACTGGGGGACAGCCCCATTGGGAAAGAGGTGATCGGCATGAGTGAGGATACTCTCCTTAACCCTGTCCCCTTGACCAACCCAGGTGAGGCCACCCGTTGCCTGCAGGTGCCACATGCAAACCCAATGATGCATGCACTCGATCCAGCCATAGGGCCTCAACCAGTTGTATTCCAGAGTGGTAAGCGCTCCCCGGAAGGCATCGTTCATGACCTTCTCGGGGGTCTCGATGCGGCTGCGCAGCAACTGCTCATAGTGGTCAGTCACTTCCATGACTGCCTCGGCGGGATCGATGTTCGACAATTCCACAGATTTTTCAGACTTTTCGGAGTAGCCCAGCACCAAGGATCCTTCCCCTTGTGGGAAGCGTGCTTCCAGGATACTTCCGCCTTGGTCTCCCGCGCGCTGGATTAACTCACCAGTCGACTTGACCCTGGTGATGATCGCATGGTTCTTGCTCTTGAGGATTCCGGCGCCTTCTTGAAGAGAGGCCTCATCTCCATCCTTGCCGGTCTGCGGTGTCCGGAGAAGGGACGATCTTCCATTCATGAAGATTTCATCACTCTCTCCACACTTTACCACCAAGGGCCCCGTGGGATTACTCTTCACCTCGAATAACGCTGCCCCCTGGCGTTCGCCGGTCTCATGTCCTCGAAGCACTGGCATGATGCGGGTTCTGATCTCCCGGCCATCCAATTTGTAGATGGCCTCCACACCACCGGGGAAATCCTCGACGGAGATCACTTCGGGAGCCTCAGTCCAGACCACCTTCTCTCCCGTTTCCACTCCAACCACCAGCTTCGCCAGGAGGTGTGTCTCCGTGCAGGAGACCTTCTCGGTCACATATGTTGAGAGACACGAGTTCGGAACCTGCTCATCGGTGGTGACTAGGGTATGCTGCCAGCCCGCCATGCGGTCGTTGAACTGCTTCACCTGCCCTGGGGCCGATGTGGCATACACCATTAAAAAGATGGAGAGGAGCACTCCGGTAAAATGACTTAGTTTCATGATAGGGTAATTCCTTTGGAAAAAAGATCTATCGTTCCGGAAAAATATCAGGTGTACCCATTATTATTTTCTTACAGGAATCGAAGGCGGATCCACCAACTCACTTTTTCCTCAGACGCCATGGATGGGATGCGGACCACCCCATCCATACAAACTTATATTGTGACATCAATTGAATGGGAACTGTCTTTTATGGCCCCATCAATATGATATCACCGCGTGAGATTGTCCCATTGGTGGGAGTATACAGCATGGGTGGTTCGGCGATACTTGTCATCCAAGCATTATTGAAGATCTGATCTGGACCTGTATCCCGCAAGGACCATTCCTTCGATTCTCTCCAACCCACCTGATATTGTTTGTAGAAGTAATAAGGAGGTTCGTAAGCCGATCCAGCGTCGGGTCTGGCGTTATAGTTCCCCCCCTCACGGGATCCGAGGGTGGTGAAGGAGGCATATGGAAGATTTTTCAAGTACTGGATGGGGCTGGTCAACTCAGAGAGTCCCCAACGCACGGTGATGTCATCCACGGTGACATTGACCTTACAAAAACCACGATACGCGTAGGGGAGGGGATAGGAGGTATAGATTCCCCCTCCGTTCTTGATGTATGGCACGGAGGGGACGAAGGTCCTCTTTTTCTCATAATCCTGCCGGTAGGATTCGAGCGCGATCTGAAGGGTGTGCATTTCTCCCCGGATTTTGGTGACATGCGCACGGACCTTGGCTTCGAGAAAGTTCGGAAGAGCGATCGAGATGAGAATCAGGATGATCGCGATGACAATGAGTAGTTCGATGAGAGTGAAAGCTTCCAACCTTGATATACTATGTTTTTTCACTTTGATGACCTCCTGATTAACGGGATGTTTTTTACTCGAAAGAACCGATAACTCTAGCGTTGCAACGGGCAGTGTGTTGCTTGAAAAGACAATCCAGCCAGGAAAGCGAGTTCTCCTACCAGGTCATTTTAGTAAGTGTTTGTTGTCATCCTCGGTGGGGCTACCCGGTCCAAAGGCGTAGATGTCACCAAAGGAAGTTGTGCCGTTGGTGGGTGAGTAGGTTTGAGGGCATACCCATGCGGAGGAATCCACCGCATCTGGACCTGAACTGTAGTAGATATACCCGCAATGTTTGGCATTGCGCACGAAGTCCTCGCCGATGATGACATTCCCGCCGGCCGCGGCCCGGATCGAAGCCAAAGGCGGAGATAGAATCTGCCCTACTTTGAAGGCCGCGAATCCCCGGGTGATCCGGATAACGGTGTAGGGCGGATCGACTACCTTGTTCCCCTTCCACCAGCTCATCGTCTCCGCGCTGTCGCCGAATGGATCTGTTGGGAGAGTGCTCAGATATTTGATGGGTGTCGTGAGTCCACGGCTAGCGAATCCCCACCAGTTCCAAGTCGCAGGGTCAGCGCTAACTGGCCCTGGATTCGCGATGTATGGAATCGGCTCATGGTCTTTCCAATCGGCCTTATAGGCTTCGGTGGCGATGACCAGGGTGCGTACTTCCCCGCTTGCTTTGGCCACCTTGGCGCGGATCTGCGCTTCCAAAAAATTGGGGAGAGCAATTGAGATGAGGATCAGGATGATCGCGATCACGATGAGGAGCTCGATGAGTGTAAATGCTTTCAAATAAGAGTTATGGCGCATGTGAACGGGACCTTCCTTGTAGGAGAGACTGGGGGGGCTTCCTCGCGGGAAGCCCCCCATTACGGATTACATTGGGTTCACAAGTTGCAGACTTACCTGGACGACCGATTGGGTTGATTTCAGTACAGGGACCAATCGTCCACTTTGACGATGATATCTCCGAAGGTGGCTTCCGGATACATGTCGGCACGCCGTACCACGACTGTTCCTGTTTCACCTCTAAAACTTTGACCACCACCCGCCGCGAACATGAAGGTGATTCCTTGACCAGTTCCACCATCATGATCGTTGATTGTTAGCAACACACCCATCTTCTGACCCACGATGGGTGGGAAGGGATTAGTGTAGGTGATAGTTGGGGCATTGATGATGAAGGCTGTCCAGGGAATGGCCAATTCCACCTTGTAGCCGGTACCTTCCGTGACGGTGACACCCCACTGGGTTCCAGTCATTGGATTGGGACCAGTGGTCGGCCAGAAGGCGCTGAAGTAAGGGCTATTGTCTTCGGTTCCGGCGGTTCCGGTGCCTGGGTATGCGGCCACGGAGGGGACAAAGACCTTCCCATTCGTATCGGCGTCGGTGACTTTGGTCAGGTCATAGTCAAGACATACCTGAAATGCGTCACCGCCATTCACCGCATGGGCGACTGTATTGGCATTGATACTCTCATCCGCCACATCAGCGGCAATGTAAAGGGCATTGTTATCATAGGCGAAGTAGTACCAGCCGGATCCGTCAGCATCATTACCAATAGTCCCGCTAACCTCCACCGTTCCACCATTATGTTTGAAACTGGGATCATTGGGGTCTACGATATCCAATGTAGAGAGACGCATGTCGACCTTGCTGGCCGCTGGAAGTGAACTCCAAATTTCTCCAGCGTTGATATTTCCATCAATGGTGGGAGGAGTAGTGACCTTGGCGATCGTGATCGGCCAGGAACGTTTCTCCGGAGGGAAGTAATCGGTGATCCTGAAAGCATCCACGCTCATCCATGCAAAGCCACCGCCATCCGCCTCGTCGGTTACCTTGATGTAGACATTCTGGTTCAACGCGGCAGTGCCGTTGAGCATCTCGTTTTTCATCACCCCGGTGACGTTAGGAGCTAGAACTCGATCCAACTCGGTCCCATCACTCGCGCGGTGAAGGGTGACATAGTTCCAATTCTGCCCTTCTGGGTCAGGATTCACAACTTCACGCCAACCACCAATCTTGAAGCTGACACCAGTTTTGGTGAGCAGGAAGGAAGGTGATTGAATGCTGCCAGTCTTGGATTCTCCCGCAGGATATGAGGTTCCAACGTAATTGCAGTGAAATCCACTCGATGGCCAGGTATTCAGGCTTGCGCCAAAGGCATCACCAGTGACAGTCCAACCTGTGAGATCACCGGTTTCAAAATCCGCATTGGGGAAGGCGAGATCGGTATATGCATCGCAAGGAGGCAGACCTTCAATGATCCTGAAATTATCGACGGTGATCCAGGCATACCCATAATTAGCCGCCTCGTCCAGTACCATGATGTAGACGTTCTGACCCACGACGGAGGAACCATCGAGGTACTCTGTCGACATCGTACCAGTGATGTTTGGGGCCAGAACACGGTCGATTTCGGCGCCATCGCTAGCGCGGTTCAGCGTGACATAATTCCAGTTTTCTCCACCGCCTGGAGTCTCACGCCAGCCACCGATCTTGAATGTTATCAGGTTGGACGTCATCTTAAAATTGATGGATTGGAGCGAACCGGTGAAAGATTCATCCGTGAAGGAGGTTGCATGGTAATTACACTGCCAACCATCCGAGGGCCATGTCGCGGTGCTTATCGCGAATGCATCACCATTGACCGTCCAATTGGTGAAATCCCCGCTCTCGAAGTCCGCATTGGGGAAGGCCAAGTCTGTGGGGGTTTCGCACACAGGCAAGACTACCCAAGCGAAGCCATCTATGCCCACCCAGCCATTCGCAGCGGCCGGATCGCCTCCAACGTTTTCATCCACGGCCTCGATGTACAGCTGCTGGCCGGCATAGGCACTAAATCCGTTCTTCAGGACTTTAACGAAAGAAGCACTCGTGGCGGGAACAGTCTGGCTCCACACCACGGAGTTGTCGGATGTTTTCTTGATGTCCACATGGATACTGGGATCGTTCCATCCGGCGATGAAGTATTGCATCATATCCACACCAGTTGGAACAGTGAAATCAATGGAACGAAGCGTGGCCTGTTCCGACTCAGAAACGGATCCAGCGGGGAACATGGTCGAACCCGCATATGTGCCTTCCGGCGCTCCCGTGAACCACGGATTGAATTCAGTTCCCGACGCTGTCTTCCAAGCCGTCCCCACTGTCTGTGTCCAGTTGTTGAGATTACCGTGCTCAAAACCACTGTTGGGGAAAAGGGCTCCCTCAGTTTCAACAATGGAGTCTTTCCAGGCAAAGCCATCAACACCCAGCCAGCCACTCGCAGCGGCCGGATCGCCACCCACATTCATATCAATGGCTTCGATGTAGAGATCTTGCCCGGCATAGGCGCTAAATCCCTCCTTCTGGACCTTGGCGAAGTTGGCGCTCGTGCTGGGAACAATTTGGGACCAGATCACGGAGTTGTCCGAGGCTTTCTTGACATCCACATGGATATTCGTATCCGACCAACCCGAGATGTAAAATTCCATGATGTCCATTCCAGTGGGTACCGTGAAGTTGATCGACTTAATTGTGGCTTGTTCCGACTCGGCGACTCTTCCCTGAGGATAGTAAGTCGAAGCCGCATACGTTCCCTCAGGTGCTGCTGTGAAGAAGGGTGTGAAGTCTGAGCCCACTACAAAGGCAGTCCCTATTGTCTGGGTCCAGTTTTCCATGGTTCCCAGTTCAAATCCGCTGTTTGTAAAGAGGGGTTCTGCTATCGCATTGCTAGCCGAAATGAGTATCGTCACGATGACTGCCAAATAGGCCCTGCGGTGAAGCATTTTAATTCTCCTCCTTGATATTCCAATTAAGGTCATGTCATACAAACTGTTTCCAGTGTCTACTGGAGGATTCCTGTAGCACTCAGGATATCCCTTCCTTCCGTTGTGTTCCTCTTTGGATGGAACACGGTTGGTGTGGGAGTCCTCATTTCCAGAGGCGTCCACGTTCTGGTTGTTGCCTCCTTTGCCTATCGAGCTGAGATCCTCATCATGAGGAGATCCTTTGTACTGGTAACTCGCCAAGAAGTGACCGGAGATCGATCTACGGGATGCTGCGATCACTTATCTCATCCCAAGGGACAGCATTTAAGATCGAGGGATTATTGAACTGTAGAGTGGAGGTTGTCAAGTAGAAAATTGGGTGGGTGAAATATTTTTGATTGAAGCACAAAATTGCCTGGAATGGGTTAGTTGCTGGAGGGAATACGGGCTCGGTTTGTGGGAGGGATCATGAGCCGTAAAGGTGACCGGCTCACACTGAGCGGTAATCAGGGGAGATTATAAGGGATGGAGTGAATTTACCCAGTCAACCTGAGAGAGATAACCGTTTAATTACGGGCTATATGCGATATTACAGGGACCGGACGGACTCTCGTTCGATAAGGCGCGGGTGAGTCCTTCGGTGTAAAAAACCGTTGAGATTCGGGCTTTCGTGGACTGAAAAGATGATTTCCGCGATCTGCCGTCCAAGATCCTTAGGAAAAGTGGCTACGGTGGTGAGTGGAGGCCCCATAATGGCTGCCATTTCGCAATCGTCGAACCCTACAATGCTCAGATCCTGAGGGATGGAAATCCCAAGTTCTTTAGCCGCCTGGTAGGCTCCGATGGCGATGAGATCGTTGAAGCAAACGAGTGCGGTGGGATGAGGATTGGTTCCGGTTAGAAGCTCTTTAGCGGCCTGGAAACCGCCCGCTAAGGTATCGCCAGCGCGGATCAGGAGTGAGTTCTCCACCGGGATGCCGTGGTTCATAAGGCTTTCGACATACCCCAGATTACGGCGCTTGGCGAAGGTTGAGGTTTCCGCTCCAGCCAGGCAGGCGATCCGGCGATGGCCCCTTTCGATCAAGTAATCCATGGCGAGTCGATTCCCGATCTGGTCATCGAAGTCAACTTGGTGGGTTTCGATGTCCGCCAGTTCGCCAATGGAGATCAGTAACTTCCCCGAGTCCACCAGCCGCCGGATGTGATCATGAGGACGCCCCTCCTGGACGGGGGCCACCACATATCCTCCCAGTTCATAAGAACTTAGAGCTCCAAATGCTTTGATTTCGCTTTCGTAGGTTTCATCGGTGGTGTGAAGAATCATGAAGTATCCCGACCGTTCCAGGTCGTCCTGGAGGCCACCGAGCAACTCCGTGTTAAACGGATTCTTGATGTTTCCAATGACAACCCCAATGACCCGTGAGAGGTGCTCGGAAAGGGAATTGGCGATCAGATGCTGCTGATACCCCTTTTCCCGAAGGACGGTTTGTACCTTCTGGCGGGTCTCTTCACTCACCCATTCTTTACCATGGAGAACAGCTGAGACAGTTGCTCGTGAGACACCTCCGGCTTTGGCGATTTCCTTGAGGGTGACTGGACGGTTTGGCTCCAAAGAAATCTGGTTGGATTTCGTAGAATTTGCGAGGAGTCTCCGTTTTGTAGCAACCGAGGTAGTGTTTCCCATCTGAATATTCCTTGTCTGTGTTTGCCGGAGTTGAGGTTCTGATCAACGAATGCGGGGAGAGGTAGGGGCGAAAGATATCACCTCCACCGTATAGCTCCTCACATATTGGGTTTGATGGTGCCTCCTGGATTATCACTATTCTTTATCTTGACAATCGCTGTTCGACATAATAACAATAGCACTGTTTCAGTGTCCGGGTAAGGGGATTCTTTCTGCTGCCCGCCAACTTGCCCGGCTGACCCCGAAAAGGAGGTTCGAAATGAACCTACGTGAACGTTTTCATGAGGTCATGCGGTTCAACCCCAAGGTCCATTCGATCAAGTGGGAGTTTGGCTATTGGGGGGAGACGGTTAAAAACTGGTATCAGCAAGGTCTCCCCCAGTCCAAAATCCCTTATCCCTCACCCAAGATCACCACACCCACTTCCTCCCTATACGCAACTGCCTGGACATGCCAGGGCGCAAACCGGATACCGAATGGGACCGCGATCATGGCGGGTGGGCTGTATTGGCCGACTCAAGGTTTCGCCCTCGATGAAGATGTCCGGTCTACTCTTGGCATGGATGAGTGCCAACGCATGGTGGATGTAAACCTCCTGTTCGACCCGATGTTCGATGTCCAGGTGCTGGAAGAGGATGAGGCCAGCTTCACTTACATCGACGTGGATGGGGTCAAGAGGAAATTCCTTAAGGAGGAAGCTACAATCCCCACGTTCCTGGAGGGAGCGATCCGGTCGCGCGCGGACTGGGAGCGCCTGAAATCAGAACGTCTCCGGCTCGACGACTTAGCGGCCCGCTTCCCCCCAAACTGGCCTGAATTACTCAAAGAGTATAGGAATAGAGAGTATCCGTTGGCCGTGGGCGGATACCCACATGGTCTATTTGGAACACTCGCGCATCTGCTCGGATACGAGACACTCTTCTATTGGTATCACCTCGAGAAGGATTTGGTTCACGACATGCTGAACACCTTCACCAACCTCTGGATCGCTGTTTATGAAGAGGTTTTGGGACAGGTGGAGATTGACCACATCCACTTCTGGGAGGATGTCTCGGCTGGCAAGGGACCAATGATCTCTCCCGCCACGGTTACGGAATTCATGCTCCCGTACTACAAACGGATCATCGCTTTCCTCAAGAGTCACGGTGTCGAGATCATCTTTGTGGACACCGATGGTGAATGCAGTGTTCTCATCCCCATGTTCGTCTCGGCCGGCGTCACCGGGATGTATCCATTTGAAACCCACTGCGGCATGGACATTGTCAAAGTCCGCCATGACTTCCCCAATCTCCAGATTGGCGGAGGCATCCCTAAATCCGAGATTGCTAAAGGGCCCGCGGCGGTTGACCGCTTTCTCAAGCCAGTTGAGGAAGTGCTCAAGACGGGTGGGTATATTCCTTTCGGCGACCACTTCATCCCTCCCGATGTGTCTTGGGACGATTTTAAGTACTACCGCACCCGCTTGAATGCGTTGATTGAAAAATATGGCGAGTGAATCCATTCACCAGGAAGGATAATCACGTGAGTATAAGCCAAAGAATTCGTGAGACTTATCAGACGGGAGGACAGATCTTCCGGTTGCTCCCTGTTTTCGTGCCAAGACGGTTCAGCACCGCGGGGAGAAGACTGAGATTACATCCCCATGACTACTATGCGCTGGGAACTGAACGTGGCGCGATCAAGGAACGATGGTTCTCCTCGGTCATCCGGTGCATGAATGGCCCCCTTGCGCCAGAGGATGAGGGTCTCAGTTATGTGCAACCCTCACAGGGGGGGGACCAGGCACGATTCACCCTCAGAGATGCGGTTACGGAGCTTGGCGCCGAGCTGATTGGAAGCCAACTGATGGAGAAGTATGGCGGTTGGCCGATGTACTCGAAGTTTTTTGATTTCGGCGAACCCCTTTTCCATCACCTGCACTTGAGCTTTGAAGCGGCGGCCCGTGTGGGACAACTGGGGAAACCCGAGGCTTACTACTTCCCTCCTCAGATGAACAACCACGAGGGACGGTTTCCCCACACCTATTTCGGCTTTGATCCGGATGTAACCCTTGACCAGGTCCGTGAACGGTTGCTGCAATACCGGCTCACCGATAATCGTATCACCAGTCTTTCGCGGGCTTACCGGATCGATTTGGGAACAGGCTGGTACACTCCGCCGGGAGTGGTCCATGCGCCCGGTTCCTGTCTCACCTACGAACCGCAGTGGAACGCGGATGTGAACTCCGTATACGAGAATGTCTGTGGCAATGAGGTTTATCCATACGACTTTCTTGTCGAAAACTGTCCGGAGGACAAGAAGCTGGACATCGATTATGTCCTCAGTCTGCTGGACTGGGAAAAAAATATCGATCCGCATTACAAAAAACATTACTTCCGTCCACCCATAACCGTGCACGAGGACGATCACCTCACCACCAAATGGATCGTCTATGGCAACGACTACATCGGCGCGCAGGAAATAACCATCCAACCCGGCGCGGCTGTGACGATTCAAGGTCCGGTGGCCTATGGTTGCATCCTTGTCCAGGGATATGGCCAGTTTGGTCCTTACCCGGCGGAGGTGGCCACCATGTTGCGGTATGGCCAGCCGGCCGCCGATGAGTTCTTTGTCAGTGAAACCGCTGCCCGCCGTGGGGTCATCATCTCGAACAGAAGCGTGTGCGAACCCATGGTCATCTTGCAGCATTTCGGTCCCAACCATCCGGAGATGCCCAAGGCTCCCGCTGACTGAATTTAGTTGAATAACTGAAAGGAATCGGATCCCATGACTTACGCTCATCTCACCACGGCGCTTGCCATGCTTTGCCTGGCGGTCACCGCCGAAGCGGAACCGGCTGGCAAGGCGGTATTCTTCCAGGACAACTCACTCTCGGGATGGACCGTCCAGGGAGAAGATATCTGGACTCTGATCACCGCTCCCGAGACTTATATGCTCGGAGTTGAGAACAGGCCTCAGTTCCTTAACAGCCAGATGAAGGGTGAGGAGAAGATGGGGAAGATCACTTCTCCGGTCTTCACTATCGAGGCCCCCTTCCAAAGATTTTTCATCGCTGGCGCGGATGGAACGGCTACTGGTACAAATGATGGCCACTCGACCTTCGTGCAGCTGAAATCCCATCCAGATGGCGCGGTCCTGCGCGAGATGCGTCCTCCAGGTATACATCTTCTGACTCCCGCGAACTGGAACACCGCCGACCTGATGGGCCGCAAGGTCTATCTGGAGATCGTGGATGGAAATCCCAAGATCCGTCCCGAGGGGTATGCCTGGATTGGGATTGCCGATTACCGGCAATTTACCCCATCTTATGAGGATCCCGTGAAGACGGAAGACCTGTTTGGAGTGAACATTGATTCCAATCATGAGGTTGTCTGTTGCCGGAGTCTTCCATTTCTTCTAGCTAAACCAGAGGGACCAGGACAAACCACACGGGTGGGTGGAGATAATCAAGAGACAATTCCGGTCAACACACAGTGCGAAACCCTGTATGTGCTGGGACTCATCAACCAGGGCTGGGACAATGGTGTTGCTCACTGGGGCGAGCATCCCGAACTCCGTGAGAAACGCGATGACCAGGTTTACATTGGGAAAAAGATTGGCGTGCTGGATATCGTGTATACCGATGGCGCCAAGGATGAAATCCCCCTGATCATGGGTTCCACCGCCTTCTTCTACAACTTTTGGGTGAATGGACCGTCTCACGGTGTGTTAAAAGGCTGCCGGGAGCCCTTCAGCTCCAATCCGGAGATGGACAAGATTCTGAATGAGACACTGCGGCTCAAGGAGAGCGGCGAGGATGGCCGGACCGAGGCTCATTTCTATCTCCCCCTCAAGCCACGCGCCAAGGTGATCCAGTCCCTGGTGGTACGGGATGATCCTGCTCTGCGCGGGCGTCCCATCGTCTCCGCTATCACACTCCTCCGTCCCGGAGATACAAAGGCTCTCCAACCATTCGCTAATTGGCTCGCCGAGAAGAAAGACTTAGTACCCACTCTGGACTTAGCGGCTCTGCCTCCTCTTCAGGAAGAAGCCGACCGGTTAGGGAATGCACTGTACATGAGCGACAAGGATATCCCAGCGCACCTAGATCTCCTCCCCTTCCCGGAATCGCTGGATGGCACACAGATTCAATTCTTGGGGGGTGGTGTCGAGGGGGAGATGCTCACAAATATGTGGACCGCGAACCTCCAACTGTTTAACGAGAAGTTTGCCGCTGAGACTGGCGTGTTCTGGGAGTCGGTTCCCAAGATCGGTCCTTGGTATGGTGGCTACAACGGTTTTGGAACCTGGGCGCCAGTGGGTGTCTACTGGGGGCAGGACCTTGCCTTCGCGCGCTGTACAGATCACTACGCGACTGTTCCATTGCGTCATCTCAACAGTCAACAACGGCGAGACAATTTTGTCGACTATGTCGACCACTGGCTCTACTTCTACCGTCATGACCATGACCCCAAGAACGGTCCTCCCAATGAGGGGCTGGATCTTTCGCAATATCCCGAGGATGCCTATCCAAACTGGTCCTTCGTTATCAACAGCCCATTGGGCATGAACCGCCCTATCGATCCAGTTCCCGGTGGCCAGGAGTCTTGTGGACATGGGGCTACAGTGGTGGCACGGTGGCTGTCATGGCGGCTGGCCGGAGCGCCCACGGATGGCTGGATGACTGATCCACGCGACAAGGTCTTCGGAAAGAGCCGCTGGCAATCCACCTATGATGCCGCTGAGTTCATCCGTTGGTATATGGATTTCACGGGTATGGATGTGATGTTCTCCGAGGGTGAAACGACCGGTTGGGCGGGTGGCCCGGATGATTCGCCTTGGTGTCTCATTCCGAAAGGCATGGCCACCGAGACTGACCCGGTCAAACGGAGAGCTAACTACGCCAATTCGAATATGTATGAACCCTATCCCACGTGGGTTTGTTGTGTGGGACTGCGCTGTTCGGCCCAGATGGCCGATGCCATGGGCAAGACCGAAGATGCCAAGCGCTGGCGGGCTTATGCGGACCGTCTGCAGTCAGGGATGTTCCGTCTGTTGCGCCAAGGCGATTTCAACAAATCGGTCTGGCGGGTCAGTCCGCACTCAGTTTATCCGAGCCTGCAAGATTCACTCGTCCATGCCTGGTTTGCGTTCTACTATGATGGCTATGATCCCCTCAAGTGGGATCCGAACATGACCTCGATCACCCGGAATACACTCCAGCGGCAACTCAGCCAGCCCTATGGCCACGCTGCTGTACTCGGTTACGGGTATGGCCAGGGGTGGCTTACCAAGGCCGCGTTGATGTTGGACGAGATGGATGATGCTAGCCCACTCCTGTGGAACATGGGGAAATATGCTTACGATAAGAACATGGATTATGCTGATCCCTCGCGAGGCATCGATTGGCGGCGCTGGCTCTACATCTTCCCCGAGGGAACCAATATCCTTCCCGATGGGCGTTGGCACCGGATCGGTGATCTGAGCAATGGGGCGAATGAAGGTCCACCAATGCATGCCCTGGAGATCTGCGCGGGAGTGGATGACACCAATCCGGCGAACCTGAAGATACTGCCCCGTGTTCCAGAGCCACTGACTGGGATTGAGGTCAAGAGATGCACCACACTGGTCCCGGTGGAAAAAGGTCTACAGAATGCGCGTGTCTCCTACTCCTACCAGAAGGCAAATGGCTTTCACCTCGAATCAGATCAAACGTTGCCGAACCTCTCAGTACGCATCGGTCCCTTCACCAAAGACCAAGCGGCTCTGATACGCGAGAAGGCCACAACCCCAGAGGGAGTCAAGCGAACCACTGTTTCATCAGGAACCTACCACAAGGATGCAGCTTGGTGGGTGTGGTTTGAGGACATGCACAATATCGATCACCTTGAAATCACCTGGTCACTCTGACCATATCCGGTAGAAATGCGAGGGATGATCTTATGAAATGGTTTCTTGCGGCGCTCATGTCTGGACTCATCAATGGATCCTTTCCGGTCCCGATGAAGAAGGTCAAGGATTGGAAGTGGGAGCACATCTGGGCGGCATGGTCCGTGTGGGCGTTGATTATCTTGCCCTGGCTCGCTGCATGGTTGACCGTCCCTGATCTGTGTGGTGTTTTGAGCACGTGTCCGGAAGGTTCCGTGCTGAAAACCTTCCTTGTCGGATGTGCTTGGGGGGTGGGAGCGATCACATTCGGGATGGGTGTGGATTACCTCGGCGTGGGTTTGGGCCTCGCGACCATCATGGGTCTGAATACCACGCTAGGGGTTCTTATCCCGCTCTGCATGAAAGGCATGGAGGCCTTCTTCACGGCGGCGGGAGGGCTCATTGTTCTGGGTGTTGCCATCATGCTCGCTGGTACGGTGGTTTGTGGGAGGGCTGGCAAGGCAAAGGAAACCGCTTTGCATGGCTCTGCCCAAGATCAGAAGGGCAGGGAAAAGCCCTTCATGACCGGGCTGATCATCTGCATCATCGCGGGAGTTTGCGGTGCGCTCATCAACATTGGTTTCGTTATCGGTGCGCCGCTCCAAGAGAATGCGGTGGCAAGAGGTGTGGATGCCCTTTGGGCATCGAACACGGTCTGGTGCGTGCTTCTCTCAGGGGCCTTCTTTGTCAACACAGGCTTCTGCCTCTATAAAGTCAATCAAGGTGGGACCTGGGCTCTCTTTTCCAAGCAGACTGGTTGGAATGTGTTAATGAGTGTGGTGATGGGTGTTCTCTGGTTTGGGGGAATCCTTCTTTTCGGTGTCTCCTCGACCATGTTGGGAAAACTTGGAGCCTCGGTCGGGTTTGCGGCATTTATCGGCATGGGAATCACCGCCGGTAACCTGTGGGGGATTCTCACTGGTGAATGGTCTGGCCCAGCCAAACCCCACCTCAAGACCATGATGTCTGGTGTCGGTCTCTTATTGGTGGGCTTGGTGGTGATTGGATTCGCTAACTCTCTGGCATCCTGACCATTGAGCGTCCGTTGGAAAAGGTCTATCCGTGTGGGAGTAAACTGAAAACGCGGTCATAGGAAAGGAAAACCGGTAGCATGAGTGGTATCAACTTCTACAAGATTGCACCCTTCATCCTGAGTGCTGTGTTGTGTGTTCCCACCGGTGCAAAGACAGTTACCGTGAGTAACTCCGAGCCTCGCCGCGATCATCTCAATGGAAGCATTGTGGATGTGCATGATGGCTGCCTGGAATATTTCGAGGGAAGGTTCTATCTCTACGGAACGGCCTATGCCGATACGGATGGCTTTGTCCAAACTAACCGGTATGTCTGTTATCGATCCGATGACCTGATCTCGTGGTCGTTCCAAGGTGAACTCCTGTTGAAACCACCAACAGGTGTCTACTACCGGCCGTATGTAAAGTTCAACCCGCAAACCAAAAAGTATGTGCTCTGGTACAACTGGTACCCCACGCTCTGGGATGGGCAGTATGGCGTGGCCACCGCTGACCGCCCAGAAGGACCGTTCACCATCCAGAATGGCAACGTGAAGGTACGGAATGCCAAACCGGGAGATCATGGACTGTTTGTCGATGACGATGGCTCTGGCTACGTTATCTACACCTCGATTGCGCTGAATCATGGCATCTCTATCGAGAAGCTCTCCGGTGATTTCTTGAGTTCCACCCAGGAAGGGACTGGAATCCTCGCTGAAGGATGCGAAGCCTGCGCGATGTTCCAACGTGACGGAAAGTATTACGCCATGTTTGATGATTGCTGCTGTTTCTGTCCGCAAGGATCGGGCGCTCGAGTTTACTCGGCATCCTCTCCTCTGGGGCCTTATACTCTCTGTGGAAATATCAACCGTAAAGAGGATGGAACCCCAACCATTCCTGCTCAACAGACTCATGTGGCCCAGATCCCCGGAGCAAATGGAATGCAGTACATCTGGATGGGGGACCGTTGGGGTTCTAGACCGGATGGTATCAAGGGGCATGATTTCCAGTATTGGAGTAGTCCCCTGAAATTCCGCGCGGATGGGACAATCGAGTCCCTCGTATTTGAAAATGATGTGACGATTGAGATACCCGAACCCATAAAGGTGGTTTCACGGGAAACGCCCATACAACTCAATGAAGACCGGCCCGGTCAGCTCCGCCTGAAGGGCTCCTCAGTGGCGGAGCTCTACGCGAAGGAGATCGAGGAATCCTTCAAGGGGGTGCTCCAGAAGAACTACATTTCCAATCCGGATGGAGCCTTTCCACCGGGCTTCCTTCACGCGTCTCCCATCCCACAGGGTTGGTCAGGCACCTTCTGGACGCGGGATGGTGGAACCTTTCTACGGGAGCTGGTGTTGTGGGGTTATTATGAACATGCACGTCTGACCGCTTATAACTTGATGACCTTTGTCTCCCCCAATGAGGAGGGTTACTACACCTTCCCTGAATATTTCCGTGGCTGGGGACGTGGTTCTGGTCATGAGCTGGATGGAACTGGCGCGATCATCCTGGGCATGGTGCTCCTCTGGCAACATTTGCCCATGGAGGATCCCTTCCGGGACCGGGTCTACAACTTCCTTCACGATGAGCGTTCTCCAGTCCGGTATATTCTCAAACGGTTGGAGAAGGAACCACTCATCGCGGGGAGCGGTGAATTCGGCGGAGGGTGCGGCATTCCTGGCCTCCACTACAACGTGGTTCAAAATGCGCTTTGTTTGTACGCACTAACTGCATCGGCGAGCATGGAATTGGAGGCAGGCGACACCCAGACCTCGAGTCTCTACCGTGAATCCGCCGAGAAGTTGACTGCTAACATGGAGAAGTATCTGGCTGATGCGGATGGTTCCTGGATCTGGTGCATCGATCCCACCACCCAATCTCCCGATCCCGCCATCATCAACCACGAAATCAACAAAGGATTTGGTGGACTCAATGGCGCTGGCTGCATGTTTTCGGATGCTTTGGGACTTGTGCCAGCTGAGTCCCAGTGGAAGGGGGCAGTCCATAGCCTGAAGACATTCGAAAAGCTCTATGCCGTTCCACTCCGCAAGGAGCAATTCGACAAATATGGCATCTGGCCGCAGTTTGATGTGTTCCGTGCTGGACTTTCCTCAGGTCCCTCCTATGGTGACGGTTACGCGCTCCAGACCATGCTCCTCTATGACAAGCTGAACATGGCCGATAAGGCCTTCAAGTGGATGGCCGAATCGACCTATCAGCCGATTCCGGCCTACAAGCTCAACCGCGAATCACCGTATTACTTCTATGAGCGGTCCTATTCACCCGATGCGGAGGGGAAGGTTCCCCTGGAGGAAGGCTGTGGCGCTCTCAATCTGGTCAATGTCACCGAGCAACTCAAAGCCGCCCGGTTGACCCTGGGGGTGGATGACAGTTCCGCTCAGGTGGTCAAGATTGTTCCCCGCATCCCTCCCTCTTGGGAGAGCATTGAGGGAGTTGATTGGCCCATCCGTACCAGCATAGGCCTTGTCCGGGCGCATATCCTCTTCAAGAGGAATGGTAACCGGTATTCCTTCTCCATAGCACTCAGTCCTGGACAGAAAATCCCTGAATTGTGGGTGAGAATGCCATCTGGATCTAGTTTTGAATGGCACAAACTGAATGGAATTGACTCCGTGGATTTGGCATCGCAGGCCAGTTAAGGAGTTCCAGTGATGTGGTCTGTGCGGCGTATCTTCTGTTTACTCGTTCTCCTGGTCACCCTCTCGCATGGGCAGGCTGGTCTGGCGCAGACTGACATCGACAGCATTCTTCGATTCGAATCAGGCACCTTCGAGGGGTGGGAGGTCATAAATCCCAGGACATGGAAAGTGGAATGGCATCCCGATTATATGACCCAGGCGGGGGATCCGGAGTGTTATGTGGCCCATTCGCTGGCTGGTGGCGAAGAGGCTGTTGGAACCATCCGCTCGACGCATTTTACCATCCAGAAGCCGATCCAGGCTTTCCGGATTGCCGGTGCTGATGGAACCGCCACGACAACCAATAGCGGTGATTTGAATTTCTTCTATCTCCGCTCCTATCCTGATGGAGCGATCCTACGGACCGCCAAACCGCCTGGATATCATAAACTCGCCATTGGCCGCTGGTTGACGAATGATCTGATTGGACGCGAGGTTTATTTGGAGGTGGTGGACCAGAATCCCCGGCTGAATCCAGGTGGATATGCCTGGATGGCCTTGGCTGACTACCATCAAGAAGACCTGGACAGCGATTTCGAGGGATCGTACCTCCCGCTCCTCGTCATTGAAACATTGGGGAACCCAATTCCGAGCACGGGGAAATCGGAAGCTCACCTAATGGTTCTCTTCGATCCATCAGGAGGACTCAATAACCTGAATAGCTCTCATGTGGATGTCGAGGGGCCCATTGGCATCGAGCTACGTGGGAACTATTCCGCGAGCTTCCCCAAGCAGCAATACAGTTTTGAGTTCCGGGACTCAGCTGGAGAGGACATGAAGGTGAACATGCTGGATTTTCCAGAGGAGTCGGATTGGGTTCTACATGGTCCCTATGTCGACAAGTCTCTGATCAGAAATCACCTCGCTTATACCCTCAGCAACAGGATCGGAAAGTATGCCCCGCGCACACGATTCGTCGAGGTGTTCGTGGATTATGACTACAAGGGAGTCTATACCCTCACGGAGAAGATCAAACGAGGTAAAGAAAGGGTTCACATTACAAAGCTCAATCAAACGGATATTACCGAGCCAGCCATCACCGGTGGCTACATTCTCGAGTTCACCCCCTTGGGCAAAGTGAAACCCGAGGATACATATTTCACAACGGACAAGGGGCATGTTCTAATCCAGAATTATCCCAAGGGTGATGACATCACTCCTGAGCAGCAGCAATGGATCAAGAATTACATGAATGATTTTGAGTATGCGTTGTATGGCCCACGCTTCATGGATGATTCGAGCGGCTACAAGGCGTATCTCGATATGGATTCCGCGGTTGATTACCTCATTTTAACTGAGATGACAAAGAATGTGGACTCTTTCAACTCCAGCACCTTTGTCCACAAAGACCGTGGTGGGAAGCTGGTGATGGGGCCGATCTGGGATTATGACCTCGCCTTTGGAAACTGTGAGTGCTGGGGGTATCAGGACGCCGTGGGATACGCCAATGTGGCTGGAGCCGATGGCTGGACTTACTGGGCGCCGCGTCTGCTTTCGGACCCCGATTTCTGCCAGCGCTACAATGAGCGCTGGTTGGAGCTCCGTGCTGGCATTTTTTCCGATGCCAACTTAACCGCGTTGATAGATGGATCGCTGGCGGAACTCGAGGGGGCTATTGAGAGAAACTTTAAACGGTGGCCCATCTTGGGCGTGTACATCTGGCCGAACATGCCTCCCATCCCTACCTCTTTCGATGGAGAAATCGAACGGTTGAAGACATGGTTTCAGACACGGCTGGACTGGCTGGATGCCCACCCACAACCCATTCCCACAGTAACTCCCCCCGTGGTGGAAGATCCGGACAATTGGAGCTTCGAGGATGGGACTTTCCTCAACTGGAAAACCACCGGTACGGCATGGGGAACCACTCCGGTGACGAGTGCTCCCAATACATCCGCCGCGTCCCATGGTCAGTGTTTCGCGGACACGAGTCATTCTGGAGACGCGGCGATGGGAACGCTTACCTCGCAGACTTTCGTGCTTAAGCATAAGAAGATTCAGTTTGAGATGGCTGGTTGGATGTCTCTTCTCTTGTATGTCCGGGTGTTCCGTGCATCCGACAATAAAACCGTGGCGACCGCGTATGTGCCCGGAACCTCTCCCAATTGGGCCACCTACACCCTTGATGTCTCTTCTTCAGCCGGGTCTTCAGTGTACATCCAAGTCATCGATCAAGACCCAAACGTTTATCCACCGACAGGCGGATGGATGGCTGTTGATCATTTCCGCTTCTTGGAACCAGTAGAGATACCAACCACTCAGGTCACAGGCTGGGAACTATATCAATAAGGCGGCTCTGTCTTGATGACGAGCGGTCTCTTTCCGAAGGAGAAGGTCAACCAGGCCTGCTCCGAGTGTATGGGTGTATCTGTCATGTGGGGATAAGGCACTTGGGTAGTATTATTTCTGTATCCAAAGGAGTGACAGCATTATGAAGCAATGGTATCTCATCCGGCTCGTGGTTATGGTCGCCCTGTTGACTGGGGCACCTTCGGTCCACGGTCAGACAAGACCGCTCAACGACCGGGTGGCGGCCTGGCAATACACGCTGGTTGCGACTGACGAGCAGGTCCCGAACTCCTGCCTCTCCACATATGTCACAGAGAAGGTTTCGTGTACCGACACGCATCTGCTGGCGAAGCTGGTAGTCGGCTCAGGAACTGGAGAGAAGGTGGTCTGGACTGAAAAACCCGAGGTTGTTTCGGTCGAGGATTTTCCGGGTGGTGTGGAAGCCATTTATAAGCTGGATGGCCGGGAGATCAGAACCCGCATCATGCCAGTGCTTCAAGGGTGTGAGACTGGTGAACGCCAAGGAGCGGCGTTGTTCGAGGTAAAGAGCAATCCCTCGGGGCCCTTGGTGGTTAAGTGTGGCGAAAGCAATGAAGTCGTGATGGCTGGTAGATCCGCTCTCCTGCGTACACCGTTAGCCGGTAGAGAAGGGGATGAGGCCACTGTTCAAGGGGGAACTGGATTCCTCAGGAGCAAGAATCATTCGCTGATTATCGCGGTGAAAACTACCGGCGGCCTCATCCAACGTGCGGGGGACCAAGGTGGGAGTATCCTCGAAGTCCGTTTCCCACAGGGCGAGGGAACTCTGGTGTTAGGTTACTCCGGTCAAGAAGAGAAGGCGGTTGAGTTGGCCAAGATCGAACCGGCTGAGGCGGCCATGGAGGTCACCAGCCACTACGAGCAATTGCTACGCTCCCGGATCGAGACCCCAGAGAAGGCGATGAATGATGCCTTCAGGGGAGCGCTTATCACTCTCGAGTATGACTGGCTGAAACCGTATGGTTGGATCGAGGCCATCCATCATTGGGTTTGCATGTGGCATATGCAGGTGACAGGCGCCCTGGCCTGGGTTGGCCAGGGGGACAGAGTGAAAGAAAGCATGCTCACTCATGCGGATCACCTCTTTCCCAACGGAGCGGTACCTCAGTTCTCGCCGGGTGGTTTCCTTCGCCGGGATTTCGGTGGATCAAATCAGTTCTATGCCTGGCAAATCGGCCAATACTGGAATTTCAGCGCTGATAGGGAAGCTGCGGCCCAACTGTACACGGCGTTGAAGCGAATCGTGCGGCAAACCTTTTCGGAGTGTGATGAAGATGGCGACCTCCTTCTCAGATGGGGGGCACAGATCGGAAACCAGGAGGATTTTATCCACACTCCTTTCAATGGGACAAGCCCCACTGTAGAGGGGATCCAGATGTTGCGGACAGCCTCGAATCTTGCAGCCGCGCTCGGATATACCGATGAGTCGATATCGTTTGCATTACGTGCTCAGAAGGCAGCAGCAAGGCTCAAGGAGGAATTGTGGCAGGCGGATCTCGGCCGGTTCATGTACTACAAAGACCCCCTAGGGTCGATACGGCCCGATGGGCAATATCACACTCTGATTTATCCGGTGATCTATGACCTCCTTGATCCACTTGATAGTTGGACCAGCATTCGCCACCTCCGGGATAATCTGACTGGTGGGAATGGAGCGGCCTATTGCTCGAATAACCTACCAACTCACACAGAAATGACGTCCGGTGGACAGGCGGGTGCGGCTCAACAACCCTGGGCGGCGATGGGGCTCGCAGCTGTTGGGCTGAGGAATGAGGCATACCGGCCCTTGAAGACTGTGGCCGAATGGGTCATGAGCGAGAACCTCAGGGGAACATGGATGGAGGTGGCCAACGAGCCGGTCGCCGCGCACTTCTCGCCACCAGCGGGTCTGTATATGCAGTCGGTGATCGAGACTCTCTTTGGACTACGTGTAAAGAAGCCTGATGGTGTCCTGCGCGTGTCACCCTCTTTCCCGGACTCTTGGCCCTCGGCACGGCTGACGTTACCCGAGTATTCCGCGCAGTACGAACATGACGGCAACCAGTTGAGATACACGGTCACAAGCCAGGAGCCGCTCAAGCGGAATATCTGCTGGTCATTACCGCCGTGTACGATCAAAGATTTCCGGATCAATGGAACCCAAGTGAAGTATTCGCTCATTCCGGGTGTGGGGTGTGTCATCCTCTCAGCTACAAGTGAAGCGGAGACGACGACATCGATCGATCTCGGGATCCATCCTCATGAATACCATGTCGAAATGATTGAGTCTGTGGCGGAGGGTGATCCCCTGGAGGTGAAAATCGAGGGACTTAAGATTCTCGAGGTAGCCGATCGATCCAAGGTCCTATCAGATTATTCGCTGGGAGTGGATGGAACACTACGGGGAACAGTCCGTGAAGGCCAACTTGCACCCTACCTGAGTTATGGCCGTCTTGGATTGCTAAATTTCTCATGCCGGTCCCTCTTTCTCCTCTGTTCTGCAGGAGAGGGCTCTCCATTCTGGGTTCCTCTTGATGTAACCCTCTTGCCACGATTTGAGGTTTCCGCTGAGGAGAGTGACAAGGTGGGTTCCGGTTCTCTCAAGGTGAGTCTCTTGGTCAGGAATAACACCCTCACTCCGCTACGTGGATCTTCCTCAGTCTGGATGGGGGGAACCAGTCAGGAGCTCACTGTGGATATCGCTCCGCGATCGGAGAAGAGCTATGATGTGGAGATCAACAACTCTGTATTGGCGGATCTGTCGCCTGGTGAAAATCGGGGGACACTGTTCGTTCCAGAAGGCAAGGAAATTCCTTTCACTCTCGTCTTGTCGGGGTATCACCTCCCAGCGTTCACCGGAGAGGGAGCCGGAAAGAGAGCGATTGTACCCTTCCCACTACCAGAAAACCTACTCAAAAAAGACCTTGATCGTCCAGGGATACGGAGTTTCCGTCCGTATGATTGGATGGGCTGGGATCAATACGCCCCAAACCTGAGCAGCTTTGTGGGGCAGAACACCATGACCATTACGGATATTCCCGGATTGGTTTTCAAACTCAACGGGAGGAATATTGTTCCGTTATCCTCAAAGAGTGGAACGTCTTCGGTGACGCTCGATCTTTTCGGAACTACTCTTAAAAAGGTCTATCTGCTGGTTATTCCCTATCTCGACAACCACGACACCTTTATCAAGGTGGCCAACGCAGCGATTCGCACTGAGTCCGGTGCTGTTGTCAACCGTGATCTCTTTTCCCCCGGAGACCTGGACTGGGGTGGCGGCGAGAAGATGCTTTTTGTGAATTGGACCTGGACTAAGGAAGAGCCTCGTACGAACCGGTTTGGCTTGCTGCCTTTGCTTCCGCCGTCATCTGGAGAATGGGAGGAGGGGAAGCCTCCCGCCTTCCCACAACTGGATTTCTGGGCGAGCTGCCTGGTCCGGCGAGTGCCATCGGCGACTATGAATGTCATCGAGATGGAGCTTCCTGAAGCAGTGAAGGTGAGTTCGCTTACGATCACAGTGTGTGGTGTGGATCCCGCGCTGGGCCTGGTTGCGGTTTCAGGCGAGATGTCGAAAGAAGATCCGCTGTACCCGTTCTTTGAACGTGGCGAAACCTCGGCCCTGTCGCGTCAGCCCAAGACACTCTTCAGTCTGGACCATCCCGGCGATTTGGAGGGCTGGCGAAGCGAGGGTGATGCTTTCAGCCTGACCGCTCATCCAGGTCTCTTCCAATCCCCTACATTAAATTCTCTGGTTGCCAACGGAGAATCAGCGGCTGGTAAGGCCATCTCTCCGGATTTCGTGATCGACAGCCCATTTCTCACGCTGGATCTACAAGGGGGCACCTCTGAATCGGATGGCAGACTGACCGTCCTGCTGATGGATTCAACTACCGGAGAGACACTCCACTCTGTCAGTCCTTCGGGGAGCCATGTTCCGCGCCAGGTCAAAGTCACCGTGGCCAAATTTCTGGGGAGGAAGGTTCACCTCGAGGTGGTGGACGAGAACCGTAGACCCTCGATGGCCTGGATTGGGATCTCGCATGTGGCGTTGACACCCAGATAGCCTGGGTGCGGGCGGGACATCCTCATCGGCCACCTCTTCCCGGTTCTTGTCACGGGTGGGTAGTTGGAATAGTGTGCGTGGTAAGTCGGTGAAAACCTATGGGGTGTGTCCATTCTACCGGTCCAGTGATGGGGCGATGAGCACCTTGAAAACCTATGGTGCAAGTAGTTCAACCGTTAAAACAACCGATCCCTTTTTATAGAAGAAGGGTTGCGTTAACTACTAAGGTTGTGAAAAATGGAGTTTATACTAATAGTGAGTATATGTCTGATACCAATACTTTCATTAGCATGGAGATATAAACCAACATTAAAAAGATTAGCAGTTTTGATGATGGTTGTTTCCTTATACCCAACATTACTATGGATAGTAGTTTTTTTTGATCCAAAGGGTAATGAGGATTTTTTGCATAGGCTTAAGGAATATGATATTTTTGACATGGGTAATGATGTAAGTCCGGAAAGTATTGGGCTTTTCTTCTTCCTTATATTTATAATTTCTTTTTCAATTCTTTTATGGAATATATTACGATGTTACAAAAAAAAGGGGGGGGGTTAATAATTAGTATCTATTATGAATAATCTTTGTTCAACCTGTTATATATTGACTGTAGGTTTTTTATATATGTATGAAACCTGAAGATACTGAAAAAGGCTGATGTAGGCATTTTGAGCGCAAGGTTTCCGAGAGGACTTCGAGGGGATGAAGGTCTTTTCACTGGAGTGTGTGGCAAATGATTACAAGAGGCCTGAACCTCTTGCGTGTGGATGAGCGTTACGACACCGCAGGTGGAACGATTGACGCCAACGACCCATGGCGCAAGAAAGAGGTCTCCACGCATAAACCGGGATCGTTGGCAAACCTGTTGGGGAAGATGGTATACATTTATAATTCCACCAACTACACCGACACCCCCTCGTCCTCCTATTTCTACGCTTATTTCTATGACGCGGTTGGGAATCTGCTGTGGACTGTCGATGACTCGGGATACCTGAATTATACCTTCTCGCAGGATGCCTTCGGAAACGAACTCTCGGTCTCGCCCTTCTCCGGCACCAGTTGGTCCACCGCAAGGACCTACTGCACCAACGAACACCAAACCGGCAAATGGATCGATCCGTTCACGGGGTTGTATTTCTTCGGCGCTCGCTGGTATGACAGTGGGGTGGGGAGGTCATGCTCTCGAATAGAACCACCTATTACTGATGAGAATACAAATCCATATACTTTCTTCAGAGGTAATCCTCTTGTTCCCGCTAACATTGTGGTTCTTAATACTGGCGGCTATGCTTTTATTCCCCCTCCACCAGATATTGACCAAATTGAGAAGAACTATTCTTGTGCAAAATACTGGGCGGATTTTGTAAAGATGATGGCGGATACCTATGAGCGGATTGGCATCATAACGGATCCTCCTAATAATCCTGGTGCGGGAAACAAATGGCCATGGGTCCATTGTATGACGAACTGCTATATCACCAAGTACTGCGAAGATGGAACCGCATGGGAAGCATCACTTGTTAAGGAATTTCTTGATCTTTGGGACTGTTATCGTAACGGCAATCTAGGAACTTGTTGGAGTGCTTTTCAGCTGGATGATATTAGGGCTAATAATGCGGGACGTGAGGCTGGAAGAGAAAATGAATGTTGTCAGATTGGTTGTCAGGACAAAGGTTTTGGTTTAGGAACCAAAGAGAAGAGTCTTGGACCATTTTGGGGTTTTGTGGGTTGGTGGGATCGTGTAGTGTTTCCACCCTATTCCTATTGCTGCATTCCTTTCTACTCGTATGTGATTTCGGAGGTCATAGGGCTCAAGTGTCATGATTATATTTAGACAGTCCCGGATGATATTTGTCTATCTGATAGGAGTAGTGCTGTTTTTCATTTTTCTGATGGGACTCTTCCACAGGACCATATGGCTCGATACATATCGGTATGGATATTCAATATATGCTATTGAAACTGATGTCCTTAATTTACAATCGACTTTGAGTAGTGTTTATTCTATTGATATCAGTCCAGATGATAAGAGGATTGTATATGGTGGGAGAGGAATAGAGATATATGATCTTCAACAAAAATCTAGGAGACCAATTGAAAAATCCAGGTATTCCCATGTAAATGTTCAGGGTGTTCGTTTTTCTCCTGATGGTGAAAGGGTTGTTTACGGTGGTATGTCGGCCGGAATAGTGGGTATTGCTGATGTTACATCAGCAAATGAAATTTTGGTTCTTGAAGGAGAAAGGCGATATATTCGGTCTGTTGGTTGGTCTCCTGACGGGACAAGTATTATTGTCTCTACTGAAGGTGGTTCTGCCATCCTATGGAATGTATCTTCAAGACAGACGTTAAAGACGTTTCAAGGATATAGAGGTTATGCAAGTTTCGCCTCTTTGTTTTCTCCGGATGGAAAAGTGGTATATTCAGGACATGGAGATGGGACATTCTGTGCCTGGAGTGTTGAAAGTGGTGAGCTCCTATGGTATGGAGATGAAGTGGGATGTGTAGATGCCATGTTATTGTATAACGATGGGACAAATGCATTAACCGCCCACAGTTCTGGTTCATTTGCTCAATGGGATCTTCAATCGCAAAGGTGTTTGCGTTATTTCACTGTTTCAGGACTCCCATGGCGGGGAAATTGGATTGAGTCGATTGCTGTATCTCCTGATAACAAAGTTGCATTGTTTGGTACAGGTGAAGGCTCAATTATTGTTTGGGACTTGGAGAAGTGGGAAAAAATCGAGAGATTCCAGGCTCATACCAATACCGTAAAAGCACTTTGTTTTTCACATGATGGAAAGTGGTTTGTTTCAGGTGGTTGGGATGGGATAGTTCGCATTTGGGGCGTTAATCAAAACTAAGTGAATTCTTTGTTACGA
>CAYRBI010000030.1:0-46886 GCA_964422415.1 uncultured bacterium
AAAAACACACTAAAGTGTGAACTCCGAACAACTCCCTCCCCCCTTGCGGGGGAGGGTTGGGGTGGGGGGGGGAAACTCGATGGTGTGAGTCTTGATTGTCCCGGTCTTTTATCTCGATTCCCCCCAAGCCTTGAATATTTTTTCCTTGGTTGCGTCTTTACTGGTCCCGTAGGACTCAATCACCGTCTCCAACCCCTGGAGCAGCCGGGTGGCCGCATCAAGATAAGATTGGTCTGCCGCCGCGCGCGAGCCTTCCTCGACTCCACTGGTCTTTCCATCCGCATTGAGACCCTGCCGGTTCTGGTAGGCTTGCAGACATTCCAAGACTGCTTCCGCATGAGAGCGCTCATAGGCTCCCGCTAGGCCCGCTTCGGCGAGATTCACCTGGAACCATTGTAGCTTACTCACCTTGTCCGCGAGGTCTTTGGGCAGCCCCTGCGGGTTGACCATGGCGGGAACAATGACTCCCTCCTGGTCTAGGGTGCCGGGAATGGGTTGCTCGACTGGGGAGGTCCGTTCAGCACCACCAAGATACACTGTGATGACCGCCTTATCTGGTGTGGTCTCATAGGGTAGAAACACCGATTCCTGATCAAAATTGGATAGGTTTTCTTGATTCATGCGGACAAGGGTGACCGGTCCAGAACCAATTGCCGACAGAAACAATTTCTTCTTCCCGAAGTGAATCGGAAAGCGCTGCTCGATGTCAGTGATGCCGGGAGGCACATGCGGATACAGCCGCACCCCCTCCGCTGTGTAGACTGGTTCGAACAGCCCCCGGATGAGTGCCGCGAAGGGGCCGAACGAATCGTAGCAGAGGTTCACTGGTTCCTTCGGCTGGTAGACCGCGTTTCCGAAGTCAACAAGTGGATTGTCCATCCGGAAACGCCGTGCGAAGGTGAGCATTTGGCGGATCGACTTGCGGGCATCCTCGAAGTGGCCGAGACGGCAATACGCCAGCACCATGCGTGCCTCGCAGGTCGACCAGTGTCCGCCATTTACCCAGGTGCCGAACTGCCACAGCCAGCTGGTGGGCTCCTCGTACATGTCGTCATAACCGGGACAGTTGGGTAGGATCAGGTCATGCGGATGTAGCCCCGGGATAGAGGCGATCTTCGCGTAGATCCGTTGGGCGTGGTCCTGGTTCACGACACGGAAGGCGATGGCGTCATGGTTCGGAGAGGCCTCGAAATAGCCATGTTTCTCCGCGCCAAAAACTCCATGCCGGGTGCCATCGGGATCGAGGGATCTGATGAAGTAGTCCTCATTGGTTTTAAGCTGCGCCAGGCCTTTCCAGGCTGATTCACGCCGCCCGGACCAGACCGCAGCCTGATCTGCATGGCCTGCCAGCTTCTCGGCCTCGATCAAACGGTCCAAGGCGGCGATGTAGGTCACCGAAAGGCCGGTCAGGTAAGCTTGGCCATAGGTTCCATCCGGTTTCTTCCAGCCAGCGTAACTCGGCGCGAGCAGGTTCCCCGCCGGACCGGCCAGAAAAAGGTTCTTCTCCGGATCGCGCCGTGTTTCGATGAATCCGGCACTCCGTTCGAGCAGCGGGAGGTACTTCTCGATCTCCACTGGATTACGGCCGATCAGCAACAATTCGGCCTGTAGAAGCAGTCCAGCCGCCGTGAACTCCATGCCCCAATCGTGGATCCCGATTTTCCCATCGCCTTGTTTGTACATGATGTGGCCTGGACTCGCGCAGTCACAAAGGCAGCCATCCGGGGCAACCCAGTCTTTGTCGCCTTTGCGTTGGCCATCGCCCATCTGGCTGAACCACAGGTCATGAGAATTCTTGAGAAAGGTGAGATAGGGCTCCTCCAGGAAGGGTAGTGCCGAAAAGGTGGTGCCATAACTGTTCTGAATCCACCAAGCACCCCAAGTGGGTCCCTCGACTAAGCCATTCCAGGATGGGTTGTAGAGCATGGCCACATTCTGGAATTCGGCATCCGGGGCAAACATCCGGCGCGAGATGTCGAGATACTCCAGATACTCCTTATCGCCATTGCCACGGTAATACTGCCCCTCGAAGTCCATGCCATGGCTTGGAACGGCGATGGTGAAGATGAGAGCGGATAAAAGAGTGATGGGGATGCTACGGCGAAGTGGTATACGGTTCATCGAGTGCGTGCCTCCCTTTTTGAAATAAGATACAACAGGTGGGAGAGAGGGGGTATCGGAAAATAGGAATGGCTCAAATGTATGTGAGGGAGGTGGAAAGAGAGACACGAAAATACAGGGCCCCTCATCCGAATTGACTTTCACACCTCTACCCCTTAGCCTCATCTGTTCACCGTGTAGGAGTGTCGAAAGGACTATCCTCGGCTCCTGCTGAACCATCTCATTCCGGGGTTCATGGGGAGAGAATCCGGTCTTGGTGCCGGGCGATTCCCAAGAGTGTTCCCCGTTAATCGAAAGGAACTCACCATGTCGCATTGCCGCAGTATCGAATCCGTGGAAGCCCTGGAAATCCTTGATTCCCGTGGCAACCCAACCGTGGAAGTCACGGTCACTCTGGAGTGTGGAATCACTGGACGGGCCGGGGTGCCCTCGGGCGCCTCCACCGGCGAGCATGAGGCCCTCGAGCTTCGTGACAAGGACGCCAAACGCTATCTGGGCAAGGGTGTCTTGAAGGCCGTCGCCAATGTCAATGGCCCGATCGCCAAGGCAGTCTGCGGAATCGATGCCGCCAACCAGGTTCTGCTCGATCAGACCATGATCGATCTGGATGGTACCGACACCAAGAGCAAACTCGGCGCCAATGCCATCCTGGGTGTCTCCATGGCGGCCGCCAAGGCGGCGGCGGTTGAGGCCGACCTCCCGCTCTACAAGTATCTCGGTGGCCCGATGGCCCGCCGTTTGCCCGTCCCGATGATGAACATCCTCAATGGTGGCTCTCATGCCGACAACAACGCCGATATCCAGGAATTCATGATCATGCCTATTGGCGCCAAGAGGTTCTCCGAGGCCCTGCGTATGGGCGCCGAGGTTTTCCACAACTTGAAGGCGGTCCTCAAGGCCAAGGGACGTTCCACTTCGGTCGGTGATGAGGGTGGTTTCGCGCCGGATGTCGAGTCCAACGAAGAAGCCCTCGAGGTCATCTCCGAGGCCATCAAGAAGGCCGGTTACAAGGTTGGCAAGGATGTCTCCTTCGCTTTGGATGTCGCCTCCTCCGAGCTCTTCGATAAAACCAAGAAGGTCTACAACCTGGCCGCCGAGAAGGGCAACAAGAGTGCCAAGGACATGGTGGCTTGGTATGAGAAACTCACCTCGGCCTATCCAATCCTCTCGATTGAAGATGGCCTGGATGAGAATGACTGGGCGGGCTGGAAGGAGCTGACCACCGCCCTGGGTGGCAAGATTCAGCTGGTCGGCGATGACCTGTTCGTGACCAATGTCGAGCGTCTCTCGCGCGGCATCAAGGAAGGCATCGGCAACTCGATTCTGGTCAAGGTCAACCAGATTGGCTCCCTGACCGAGACCTTCGCGGCGGTTGAGATGGCTCACCGCGCGGGCTACACCGCTGTCATCTCGCACCGGAGCGGCGAGACTGAGGACAGCACCATCGCCGACATCGCGGTGGCCACCGGCGCGGGCCAGATCAAGACCGGCTCGCTTTCGCGCACCGACCGTGTCTGTAAGTACAACCAACTCCTGCGCATCGAGAAGGAACTCGGTGACCAGGCTCTGTTTATTGGGAAGTTCCGGTAAAAATTGGCTTCAACCACAGTTGGCCCTGGGGGGAACTCCGGGGCCAACTTGACCGCTGGAACGAGAATCCTCTCGGTCCCAAGGCGCGGGAAGGGATTTACGCGCCAGCGGCCGATAGAGTGCGAAGGTAAGGTTTGAATTCCTGTCTCCCTGTCTGCGTCAGATAGGGTGATTGGGAGCCTAAAAAAGTGGGTTGGATCTGGTACACTTGAGGAAAGGTAGGGTGGGGGGTCCTCCACCTGTGAAAGGAACCGGTACGGGGTTGTTGAGGGGCGGCTCCCAGGATTACCGGTATGAGAAGTTTCTCTTGAAAGGATTGGCTTATATGAAACACGGACTGATTATTACCCTACTGGGGCTTTCCCTCCTGGCCCTGTTGACTGCCTGGCCAGTCACTGCTGGTGTCTACCAAACTCCCGAGCCTGTGCAAACACGCCCGGCCATGATCGATCCCGTGTTTACCCCCAACAAAATCGCCGACACCTTCCATATGACACCCTTGATGCTCTATGGCGATGACTACCTCAAGCCCTGGGAGTTTGACTTCGATATGTCGATTGGGACTTTCGGGACCAAATTCACCAAGGCCGAGAAAACCATGATCCTCAAGGAGGATTCCGACATTGGCGTATACAGTGACTTCGCCTGGCGGTTTGGCCTCCTGGATGAAATCGGTTCACTGCGCTTGCCGGTCGAGCTGATCACCGAGCTGCCCCTCTTCTACAACGCAGGAAGTATGGATTCCTATCACTGGGATCACAATGAAGGCGGAGATGTAATCACCCCGGCCGGATCGGTGGAGGATGATGATGTGGCCCTCGGGAAGTGGATCTGGGGATTGCGTTTCGGTCTGCTCCCCGAAACCACCTATCTCCCCTCCCTGAACCTCCAGACCAGCCTGGGGATCCCGGTCAGTGAAGAGCTCTCCTCGGAGGGCGTCGACTACGATACACGCCTGAGTTTCGAGAAATACTTTGGGCTCGGGATCACCGGGACACTCTATGGCGGTCTTTTCTTCCCTGGGCAAGGGAAGGATGTCTTCACATCCGTGGGTGTGGATTCAGAGGATGACGTGATGTATTTCGGTCTGATGACCGATACGAACCTAGCCCAGATATGCGGTGCGGGAGAACCGGGACGGGTTTGGCTGCACCTGGGTGGCAGCTGGCGGGATGCTGTCTATGACTTTGGCGCCGAGGGGCCGGACTATGATGAGGAAGAGGCCAAACTGACCGCCGGGCTGAGCTATGATCTGGGCTACTGGGGTTCCAGAATCGGTTGCCCGCAAGCCATGCTGGGTGTGAACTATAATCTGGCCGGTGGCCATGAGGAGGATGATTTCGAGCTGATCACGCGGCTGAACTTCCCATTCGAATTCGATAAGTGAGGGATACCAGAGAGTCCGGAATGAGTATACATGTGGGCTTGGACATACCCGAGGGAGCATTCTCGGCGCTTCGGACAAGTCCGGAGGACTTCACACGGCAAATGCGAGCTGCAGCTTCAGTGAAATGGTATGAACTGGGGATGGTTTCCCAAAGTAAAGCGGCTGAGATCGCTGGGCTTAGCCGCGTGGAGTTCATAGAGACTTGTTCACGAATGAAAGTGTCTCCTTTTCAGGAGACGCCTGAAGAACTTGCCGGGGAGATCGAGCGTGATACGGCAGTGGGTGACTGACTGTTCTCTTCTGGTCTCACAGTCGATCTACTCATTGGTGAGAATCTTTGGAACGTTCTATTTCTTCTTCATTCAAACCCTTGGTTCGTTGGTGGCGGGTTTGAACCTGGGCAAGATGGCATGGGTTGAGCCCCACCTATGGCGTTTCATCATACTTGCTGTTGTTGTCGCGAACGCCATCCTCTTCTATTTTTGGATGAAGCCATCAACGAGAACGTTGTTTGTGTTTCTTGCGCTTTCAGCTGCCCTTCTCCCCGTTGGATTGTGGTTTGGCTGTTCGTATGAACGGTATTATCTGACCATCGAGATTATGACCCATCCCTTTGAGTCGATGGGGGTTTTGAGGCTATCCATCATTCAAGCAAGAGGTCTTTGATCCGATAGCCTCTGAAGAGTATCGGTATCCAATGCAACTCCCACCACCCCCATCGCCTCCAGTAAATGCTCCTCATTCCCGGTTCCGATGATCGGATAAACTGGGAAGGATTGAGACAACAGGTATGCCAGCGCGATCTGGTTCGCGGTGCCTCCCTTTCTCTCACCAATCTCGATGGCCTGTATGAGCCGGCGCCTGTTGGCTGGAGTGTCATACTCCACCGCGCGTGGTGCATTTCCTTGAAATCCCCCACTTGCCCAAGCCACATTCTCTTTTCCGAAAAAGCCCTTGGCCTGAGATGAGTAGGGAATGACTGGAAGCCCTGTCCGGGTGTGGAATGCGTGAGTTTCCTCGTCCATGTAGACCAGACGCATGGCGCGTGGCCGTTGTTGCCGTTCGGCCCAGGCCCAGCCGGGTTGATTCGCCACAAACCCGGACTGGCCCTGTGTTTGTGCGTATTCATTGGCCTTTTCAATCTGCTGCCAGGTCCAGTTCGAGGCGCCATAAGAACCAATCAAACCTTCTCGTTTCAGTTCCTCCAGGGTATCGATGATTTCCTCCACGGGGCGTCCGGGGTCATCACGGTGGAGCCAGTAGAGATCGACCGAGTCAACTCCCAGACGTTCAAGACTCTCCCTTAGGTCCTTGCGAATCTCCACGGACGAACAACGGCTCAGTGCCATATGGTCGAGTGGTGGGTGGGCTCCCTTGGTGGCCAGGAATACCTGGTTCCTCATGCCGGTCTTTTTTAACCACTCACCGAGGAGTTTCTCGCTGGCTCCCTCTCCTCCTGGAATCCAACTAGCGTAGATGTGCGCCGTGTCGAGGAAATTGCCGCCCCTTTCGACATACAGATCCAGGATCCGGAAGGCCTGATCCTTGGGAACCTTGGTTCCGAAATCCATCGTGCCCAGACAAATCCGTGAAAGACCTGGTTGCCCCAATGGGATCTTGTTCACTACTTTCCCTCCTCCTCATGCCTAAATGTGACTGTCCCCTGTCCCGATGCATTCGGAATGCCATTAACCCGGTAATACTGATTGACGGAATAATCCGTTGAATTCTCCCCAACCTTCTCCCCATTAACCCTACATGTTGTCAGAAGTTCTCCATCCACTTTGGGGAATAGAATTTGGATATCGAATTTGGTTTCACCCCCCACGATGGAGTATTGAACCTCACCTTGGCTATCGGGTTGACTTTTCACCACCAGATTCAGACGGGGTTCACCCTTGAAGGGTAAGATCAGTCCCTCCAGGCGGAGTTCCTGGCCACGCAGTTCCTTGGGGATGAGGGGTAAAATCCGCAGCCGGTTCTCCATCCGGTCGGCATCCACGCCAAAGACATGATCCACCACGGCTTCGATATACTGTGAGGCCGACCAACCATAGCGTTGAACACCCTCGCCAGAGCCTTCGGTGGGGGTGATGTACTCGGTGAACTTGCCATGGAATGTCTTTATAGTCGACCAGGCCAACTCCGCCGCGAGGTCATAGTGTTCGATGTCACGCAGCCCCGCAATCACGGGAAGATTACGCATGGTCCAGATGTCGCCATACCAAGCGCTGCCATCATAGGGGCCTTTGGCTTCGACAAATTTCGGATCGGTCTTGGCGATGCTGGTCAGGCACCGGCTCCCCCAATTGAACTGAGCGGGATCATGGAGCAGCGTGAGTAGACGTTTCCTTCGTTCCGGTGGGGTGATCTCTAGACGCAATGGATCAAAGGTGGTGCAGACTAACACATCGCTCAGTTTCCCGGTTTTCAGATTCAGATTACGGTATTGCCCACGTTCCTCATCCCACAGGTGGGTGTTGATGACCTGTTTGAGGTTCTCGAAAGCCTCATGGTAGGTGACGGCCTCGTCCTTCTTCCCTAGACGTTCTGCGAGGAAGGCCACATTCCAGCACCCAATGGCCACCGCGACGTTGGTGTCCACCGTGGCATTCACACCAGGAGTGATTTCCGGATCGCCGATGGTTTCCTCGAAGGTGGCGGTCACCAACCCCACCTGGGGATCCCGTTTGGTGGGGGATAGCCACCAGTCGAGGTACCGCTTCATCACAGTGTAAACAAGCTCCTGGAAGGCGGGATCGCCCGACCTGCGAGCTACATCGTAAGCGGTCTCGAAAAGGCGTGGGCAACTGCTACTGACAGCGGTTTGTCCACGGACCGAGCCCCCACCCCACAGATCGATCCGCCCATCCGGATTCTGGGACTGGACACTGGCGAACCCACGGATGACCCCCTCCGCGAAGGCCTGGTTAACCCACTTGGCACCCGCCAGGTTGAGGCTGGTGTCGAGCTGCCACCAGTTCGAGCCATAGGCTCCCCCGGGCGCCATATAGGGGTGGTCGAAGCCGAACAGTGGAACATCCATGACTAGGCATTCATCCAACACCTTAAAGGCATCCGCGAAGGTGGCTTGAGCAATGCCGGGAATCTGTATGCGTGGAACCACCTTTTCGCTGCACACATCGGGACGCTCTGGCCAGACACGTGGTGGTCCATCGGTGATGGAGATCTCCTTGATCCATTGATCTCCACGCATGAACTGATGTCCGGTCTGGATGCGGAGCTGGTCAATCGTGCCTTGCCAGGCCTTGTCAATGTGGCAGACCACCTCCTGCCACTCCTTGAGATCCGGTTGCATGGTGAAGCGTACCGGGCCGGCGAAGTTGTCTTGACCGGCCACCCTCCAGAACACCCAGCCATCGGTCTCGCCCGAGAGGTTGATCAACTGTATCCGTACCTTGGTGGCGCGGTTGGCATCCACACTCAACCCAGTGGGTGATTCGATACAAGGTTTGGGTCCGGCGAATTCGCCCCCCCGCGAGGCATCTCCATGAACTTGGAAGGTTACCTGAGCCAGCTGTGTGGGATCCGTGGTTTTGGGGGTCAAGGTTAACCACAGAGAGCCCCCTGTCACCACGCCGGTCAGACGATCAGTCACCTTCCAACCTTCGTTGTTGTTCCACTGATCAAAGGTCCAACTTTTGAAGACCTCCGCTGGAACTGCCCCCGTCATCGCGATCATTAATCCGAGTATTCCCAGGATCTGGCCTCGCATTGGGGTTAACCCCCTTCCTTCAGACAAGATTTTCTATTAAACACCAGACAATTATGGAACTGACAACGAGAACAATCTGTATCACGGGTGGAGCGGGTTTCATCGGGCGCCACCTTCAAAATGGACTCGCTGGGCGCGGAGTGGATCCCTCGCGGATACGCATTCCACTGATCGAGGAATGCGACCTCACCCTGCTGGATAACGCCCGCAGCGCGGTCCGTGGCTGTGATCTGGTGATTCACATGGCGGCGGTGGTGGGCGGTATCCACTACAACCAGACTTATCCCGGCGAAGTCTACTACCGGAATATCCTACTGAATACACAGGTGCTGGAGGCCTGCCGTCTGGAGGCTGTGGACAAGGTGGTCTGTGTGAGTAGCGCTTGTGCCTATCCACTCAAGGCCCCGGTGCCCATCCGCGAGGAGGATCTCTTCGAGGGCGAGCCAGAGCCCACCAATGCCCCCTATGGCAATGCCAAGCGGATGTTGGTGGTTCAGGGCCAGGCCTACCGCCGTCAATATGGTATGAACATCGTCTCGGTGGTCCCCTTCAATGCCTTTGGCCCGGGCGATAATTTCGATCCCAAGACCTCCCATGTGATTCCCTCCCTGATCCGCAAGTGCTTCGAGGACAAGGAACTGGTGGTATGGGGAGATGGCACCCCGACACGCAACTTTCTGTATGTCGAGGACTTCGCGGAGGGTATTCTCCTGGCCGCCGAGAAACTCGACCGGATTGAGCCAGTCAACATCGGCACCGATGAGGAGGTCAGCATCCGCCAGGTAATCGAGCACATTGTGCGTGAAACCGGCTTCAAAGGTCCGGTGAGTTTCGATACCAGCAAACCCAATGGACAACCACGCCGCGGCGCCGATATCACCCGTGCCCGTGAGTGGCTGGGCTATTCCCCGCGCTTCACCTTTGCCGGGGGGCTTCACAAGACCGTTGAGTGGTACCGGCGGGAGTATGTGAAATGACCGGACATACCCCGAGGACACTGGTCCTGTTGACCCTCAATGAAATCGAGGGGGTCCGCGCTTTGCATGAGCGGATCCCCTATGCCTGTGCTCAGGAGGTCTTCGTGGTGGATGGCGGGAGCCGTGATGGAACCCGCGAGTTCTTCCATGAGCATGGTATCCGGGTGGTTGATCAAACCAGCAAGGGCCGTGGCGAGGCCTTCCGGATTGCAATAGAAAGTGCGGCGAATGACCACATCCTCTTCTTCTCGCCGGATGGCAATGAGGATCCCGCCGACATCCCCAAACTCTTCGAGCTTCTGAATCAGGGTGCCGATATCGCCATTGCCCGGCGTTTCGGACCTGGCGCGCATAACGAGGAGGATGAACAGACTTTCCGTTGGCGGGCCTGGACCAACCGTGCCTTCACCCTGGCGGTGAACCTGCTCTGGAACCGTGGCCCCTTTGTTCATGACACCATCAATGGTTTCCGTGCCTTCAAGCGCTCCAGTTTCAAGAGGTTGAAGGTCGATGGCCCCGGTTTTGTCATCGAGTTCCAATCGAGCATCCGTGCTATGAAACTCGGCCTCGATATCCGTGAGATCCCGACTTACGAGGGCTCACGTATCGGTGGACAAAGCACCGCCAAATCGTTGCCGACCGGGATCCTCTTCGTGAAACACTTCTTGCGCGAGGTCTGGATTGGGAAGTCGTTCGCTTGAGGTGGGATTGCTTCTATGTCCCTCCCCCCACCCCCACCCTCCCCCCTTGCGGGGGAGGGTGGGGGTGGGGGGTAGTGACCCCTGCTATTTCCCGTTCTCGAAATAATCCCCCACCTGAATCCGTGCCCCGTTGATGAAGTCGGTTCCCGGAATCGAGCCTTTATTCTCGGGACGGACCATGAGCAGTTCGATAGCCCCTTCTCCCGTCATGATCCACAGTCCCTGCCGGTTTGCTCGAAGGACCATACCCGCTATACCGGAGGCCTCATCCGGTTGGGATGGCACAAGCCTTGTCTTTATAATCCGCACCCGCTTCCCCCGCCATTGCGCGGAGAGTCCCGGTTCTGGTGATAGGCCCCGCACCCGGTTGTGGATCTTTGCTGCTGGCCAGGACCAATCGAGAAGTGTGTCTCCGCCCTGGATAAGGGGGGCGAAGGTGGCCTTGCTGTCATCTTGTGGGATACGTGGTGCGGTTCCCTGGGCAATAGCCTCGACCGAGCGTAGAACCAGGTCAGCGCCGGTCTGGGCGAAACGGGGGGCTATCTCGCCGTAACATTCCTCGGAGTTGATCGCCGCCGCCTGCTGCAAACAGACCGGGCCGGCATCCCAAGCCTCATTGAGAAAGAAGGTGGAGACTCCGGAGAGTGGCTCTCCCTCCATGATGGCCCACTGGAGTGGCGCCGCGCCACGGTAGGCGGGGAGCAACGAGGGGTGCAGATTGAGCCAGCCCTCTCGAGGGATAGCCAATGCGGTCTTGCCGATCTTGGCCGAGTAAGCCACCACAATGGCCAGATCGGGCTGGAGTTCCTTGAGCAGACTCCAGGTCTCTTCGGTGTTGAATCGTTCTGGCTGGTAGAGGGGGATCCCCGCCTGTTCCGCGGCCTGCTTTACTGGAGAAGCGGTCAGCTTCTGCCCCCGGCCGCGTGGACGGTCGGGCTGGGTAATCACCAGCAGCGGACGGAAAGGCGAATTTACTAGCCGCTCCAGACTGGGAACCGCAAAATCGGGTGTACCACAAAAAATCAGGCGCATGATCTGCCTCTCTCCCCTTGAGTATCGAAGTATACTATCCTGTAAGTGTCGGAGTTGGAGATGACTATACCCTCACGCCTGCTTTTCCTTATGTGGGTAGTCCTGGCCCTCTCGGTGACCCCGGCGGTAGGGCAAGAGCCCTCCTCTGTCCCGCCCATTCCTGCCATTCCTGGAAAAGACAAACTTGAGAAGGTCGCTCGGGAATGGGAACGCGCCTCCCAACGGATCCAACGCGAAGTGGATTCCGCTGTGGGTGTCCTCAATGAGGCCATGGAGAAAGGTGTTCCCGCGGTTGCTGAAGCGGAAACAAAGGCAACCACCTCCACGGAAGCCACCCACACCTCCTCCAAGAATCGACCCCTCGTATATGTCCTGCCAGTTAAGGGCGAGGTCCAGGACATTCTCATGACCATCTTCAAACGGGGGTTGGAAGAGGCCAAGGAGGCTGATGCGGATCTCTTCCTCCTGGAGATGGATACCCCTGGTGGAGAGCTTGCGATCGCTGATGAAATCTCTCGCACTCTCTTGGAAGCTGAGGTCCCGACCGCCACCTGGATCAAGAATGAGGGCCTTTCAGCGGGGATGTTGATCGCCATCTCTACTCAGAAAATCTACATGAACAAGATCGCTCTGATAGGTGACTGTCAGCCGATCTTCTTGACTCCCGGGGAGATCAAGGAAGCTCCCGAGAAAATATTGACCGTAGTGCGAGGATATGGAGAGCGTGCCGCCAGGAAGAATGGTTATCCGGTGGATGCGGTGCTGGCCATGATCGACTCCGACCACAACTTCCAAAGCGCCGATGGGACCATCAAGGATACCACTGGTAAACTCTTGACCCTCACCGCTGACCAAGCGGTTAGGATCAAATTCGCTGCCGGCTTTGCCGATTCACTTGAGGAGGTCCTCTCTCAGGCTCAGCTCGGCCATGCCGAGATCCGTGAGTTCAAGAAGAATTGGGCCGAGTCGGTAGCCGCGGTGATTGTCAGTCCCGCCATCGCGAGCATCCTAACCCTGCTGGGATTGGCTGCCTTGTTCATCGAGTACAAAACCCCCGGTTTTGGTTTCTTTGGAGCGATCGGTCTGGTTCTTCTGGCCCTGGTTTTCTGGGGGCATGCCATCGCGCACCTGGCGGGTTATGAAGGGGCGCTGGTCTTCATCATCGGCTGTGTACTCCTCGGCATCGAGATCTTCATTATCCCTGGTTTCGGGATCTTCGGCGCGGGTGGGATTATCTTAATGGTGGTGGGGATCATGATGACATTATTGCGAGTCCCCATTAACAATCCCTTGTTCCTTCCCGATGTGCATTTGGCGGGCCCGTTGTTCCAGACTCTGTTGGTCTTCATGGGATCGATCGTCTTGATCTTCGTAATTCTCAAGTTCCTGCCCCAGATGCGTACCATGGAGCGGGTTGGCATGTCGCTGGCTTTCCGCCTGGATGCTAACCGGGGCTATACCTCGCATGATACCCGCGCTCAAAACCAGCTCTTGGGCATGACCGGAAAGACGGTCAGCCAACTCCGTCCAGGCGGGATTGCCTTGATTGGTGGGAAACGTATTGATGTGGTCACCGAGGGTGATTTCATCGAGATGGGCGAAACCATCAAGGTGGCTCAGGTGGAGGGAATGCGTGTGATTGTCATTCCAGACCGGACTCGCTCATGAGTGCTATGACTATTGCCGGGTTGATCGCGATCGGATATCTGCTGGCGATCGTGGAAATTTTCGTGCCCGGTGGCATCTTCGGTGTCATCGGGACTGCGTTGATTATTGTAGGCGTGTTGGGTTCGGCCATGACCTTTGGCTCTTCGGTGGCGGTGCCGCTCGGTTTCGGGTGCATGATTGGTGGTGTGGTCGTCTTCGCCTTCTGGGTTAATTTCTTCCCAAAATCCTGGATCGGGAAGAAAATCAATCTGGAAGCGAGCAACACCAAGGATGGGGGTTATGTTTCCCAGGCAGCCGGAATGGTGGATCTGGTGGGCAAGCATGGCACCGCGCAGACCGATCTGCGTCCAGCCGGTGTGGCCATGATCGAGGGACGCCGTGTGGATGTGGTGACCGAGGGGATGTTTGTCGACAAAGGCTCCAACCTAGTCGTGGCCAGCGCCGATTCGAATCGTGTGGTGGTGCGAGTGGTATGAGATGGGGTTGCGGTTTGCGCTAGGCCTGTCATTCCCGCGAAGGCGGGAATCCATGGGAAGTAGTGAGTGTCTTTTGGTATGCATTCAAGAATCTACCTGAGGAGGGGGTGTTATGACTGAAGGTGTAGGCGTATTGATGGTTTTGGGAGCAGTCCTGCTCCTGTTCTTCTTTTATATGGTGCCAGTACGCTTGTGGCTGGCCGCAACCTTCGCGGGGGTTCGTATCGGGATCTTCAACCTGATCGGAATGCGTATCCGCCGCGTTCCACCGGCGGCCATCGTGAATCCGATGATTAATGCTCACAAGGCCGGACTTCCGGTGACCTCCGATCAGCTCGAGGCCCACTTTCTGGCGGGTGGGAATGTGAATGCGGTGGTAATGGCCCTGGTGTCGGCTGATAAAGCCAATATCCCCCTTGAGTTCCAGCGCGCGGCGGCGATTGACTTGGCGGGACGTAACATCGTTGAGGCAGTGCATACCTCGGTAAACCCGCGTGTGATTGATTGCCCCTCGCAGAGCAGCGGAGCCTCCATGTTGGATGCCGTCGCCAAGGATGGCATCCGTCTGCTGGTGAAAGCCCGTGTAACAGTCCGCGCCAATCTGGACCGTCTGGTGGGTGGCGCGACCGAGGAAACCATCATCGCCCGTGTGGGGCAGGGCATTGTCAGCGCCATTGGTTCCTCGAACACCTACAAAGATGTACTTGAGAATCCCGACCGCATCTCCCGTAAGGTGCTGGAGAGCGGCCTTGATTCGCAAACCGCCTTTGAAATCGTCTCCATCGATATCGCCGATGTGAGTGTGGCTGGGATGGGGAATGTGGCCAATGTCGGTGCTTTGCTCGAGACCGAACGTGCCGAGGCTGATAAAAAACTGCGTCAGGCCGAAGCTGAGGGCAAACGCGCCATGGCGGTGGCTCATGAGCAGGAGATGAAGGCCCGCACCCAGGAGATGCGCGCCAAGGTGGTTGAAGCCGAGGCCCAGATCCCGATGGCCATGGCCGAGGCTTTCCGCAGCGGTAACCTCGGTGTGATGGATTACTACCATATCAAGAACATCCAATCCGACACTCAGATGCGGACCTCTATCGCTGAAATCGGTGAACCGCCCTCAGCCACCACCGGCCAGACCCAGAAGCCGATCCAATAAGGGGGAGGTAACCCAATGGAGGATGTCCTTACCCTTCTCGTCGTGGTCGTGAGCTTCTTTGTCTGGATTGCCCAGAATGTAGCCCAGGCGAAGAAGCGCGCCTCACAGGAATTTGACCAAGCGTTGGATGAAATCGAGGATGGTGAGGAGGATCTTTCCGAATCCAAGATTCCTCCACCACACCCAATCCCAGCTGCCCCTCTTCCGAAGCCTGTACATCCCGCCCCACAGGGCGCGCCCACCTGGAAGGAGCTCCAGAAACAGCTCGAACAGGTGCTTGGTCAGCCACCCACCCAGCCCAGTTCGCAAAGAACGGAACCCGCTCGGGTTCCAAGGCGTCCGGGTTTTCCACGCCAACAACCTGAGCCTCCCGCGAGCCGTTCTTTCGAGAAGCCCATCCCGGCTATGGGGACCAAACCGGGGCCACGTCCCAGCGACAGGCCTGTCTACCGGCCACAACCAGCTCCAAGTCCAGTACCTCAGTTACCACCACGCCCCGCCGTGTTGGCTCGCTCTGTTACCAGCCGCGAGGCTCCTCCACGTATTGCGCCCGCTCCAACAGCTGCCCCAGGAGCCAAATCCCAGGGCCGTGGATGGCGGGAGATCGCACTTTCCGATGCGCAGGGCAGGCCACTCCATGGGAAGTTTCCGAACCTCCACCCCGATCCTATCGCCAATGCGGTGATCCTGGCGGAGATATTGAAGCCCTATTCCGGTGGGCCAGTGGGCTGGCGGGGGCGGTAGGAGGATTCCGCGAAAGGGAGAGGACTACCTTACTGGTAATAACCCGTATGTTGTTCACGCTTTAGCGTGTGGGCCTCATTCGCAACTGAAACTTAAGGCTGGCCAACATGCTGAAGCATGAACAACGTACAAAGACCACGGAACCAAAAAGGATTCACGCGCCAGCAGTGAGTATTTTGTTCACCCCGATGGGAGGTCTCGTGATGCGCTGTCTCACTTGCTTGTTTCTCCTGCTGTTTATCACACTTCCGGTATGGGCGGAGACATCCCCTGTTATCGGTATCGGCTCCCGCCTGGAACTTTTCGTGGACTCCTACCTCATCGATCAGTTGCAGGGTACCGGACTCCGTCTGCATGAGCCGCAAGTGGGAGAATCAGTTTTGAAGTTTGATAAGCCCTGGGAGGGGCTGCACTGCGGGTATGTATCGGTCCTCCAGGATGGTGAGCTCTATCGTCTCTATTACCGTGGGCTGCCAGTTTCGGGCAAGGATGGTTCAAACGATGAGGTGACCTGCTATGCCGAGAGCCGGGATGGGATCGAATGGACCCGTCCGAATCTGGGCTTGTACGAGGTCAAGGGTACACGCGAGAACAATGTGATCCTCGCTGGCGCCGCTCCTAATTCACACAATTTCAGCCCGCTCTTGGATACCCGTCCGGAAGTCCCCTCCGGGGAACGCTACAAGGCTCTCGCGGGAACCTCGGAGACAGGCCTGATGGTGTTCGTTTCCCCTGATGGTATCCACTGGAATAAATGGCGCGAGGAACCAGTGATCCGCAAGGGGGCCTTTGATTCGCAGAATGTGGCCTTCTGGTCGGAGACCGAGAAGTGTTATGTATGTTACTTTCGGACCTGGACCGAGGGGGATTATGCTGGAATCCGGACTGTCAGCCGGACCACCTCAACTGATTTTCTGAATTGGTCCGAGCCGGAGTACATGACCTTTGGCGGTACTCCCCTGGAGCATCTTTACACCAATCAGACCGTCCCCTATTTCCGTGCTCCCCATCTCTACATCGCACTAGCGGCGCGTTTCATGCCGGGACGGCGGGTCATCTCGGCAGAACAAGCAGTGGCGTTGGGCGGCACCAAGGAATACTCCGGCGATTGCTCCGATACCGTGCTCATGACCAGCCGCGGTGGTAATGCCTATGACCGCACCTTCATGGAGGGCTTCATCCGTCCCGGCATCGGCCTGGAAAACTGGACCTCACGCACCAACTACCCTGTGCGTGGGATCATCTCCGCCGGGGAAGACAAGATTGCTTTCTACATCCAACGCCGTTATGGCCAAGTGGACCATTACCTCCAGCGCCTGACCCTGCGCACCGATGGATTTATCTCGGTCCATGCCCCCTATGGCGGCGGGGAAATGCTCACCAAGGTGGTGAAGATCGAGGGTCAGAAACTGGTGCTCAATGAGTCCACCTCGGCGGCGGGGAGTATCCGCGTGGAAATCCAGGATGAGGCCGGGAAGCCCCTGCCCGGATTCAGTCTCGATGAGTGCTCCGAGATCATCGGGGATGAGATCGCGCGTGTGGTGACCTGGAAAGCGGGCAGCGATGTCAGTTCACTCAGTGGCCGTCCCATCCGGTTACGCTTTGTGATGAAGGATGCGGATCTTTACTCGATGCGATTCACGGCCGGGTGAGGGCTTTCGTATGTTGTTCATGCTTCAGCATGTTGGCCGACCTCAAGATTGAGTGAGGAACGAGGCCGCCATGCTGAAGCATGAACAACGTACAGGACAACCCACATGCTGAAGCATGAACAACATACAGGACGACCACCATGCTGAAGCATGAACAACGTACGGGACAACCTGAAGGTTGAATTCCGAACTTGGCGACTACTGCTTATTCGCCCGCTTCACCCTCGTCAAAATGGACTTGGCCCACAGCAGCGCTCCGGAGCCGATCCCAAGCAGGATCAACCCCGCGATTGAATTAACAGTCCGCTGGCGGTAATTCATCGGCCAAAAAGATCCCAGCAGCGTGGCGGCCGCGAAAACGACCAGGAAGGTTCCCAGTAAGACAAGGGTTTCGCCGTCTCTTTTCGTCGGTCCGGGTTGGCCTTCTTGTGGATTTGCCATGGTCGATAATCCTCAAAAATAGAGATAAATGCAGACATGCGGCAGCATCGAGAAGATGGTCCAGACCCGCAGGTCGTGATACCACTTCTTGGAGGGGGCATCGACATTCACATAAGCCGGATTGAGCGAAAACACCCAGATCATGGCTCCCACGAACAACCCCACCGCCGAGAGCTTCCAATAGAGCGGTGGCACCTGGTTGAGCAGGTTGTTGATGGGATCGAAGAAGGCCTGCAGAGGGGCCTGGAAAACCGAGGTGATGATCTCCGAAAAGGATGCCATTAGATTTTCTCCTCCGCCAGGATCCGTTCCACCTTACCCTCCTTCATGACCTGGCTGAAAATCAAGCCAGCGGTCTTTTCCTCTGGATCGGGTGGTGTGAGCAAGCTCACCACAATGGTGACAATCGAGGAGAAGACGAACGACCACATGGCCACGAACAGGAAGGGATTGTCCGAGGGGAAGATCCCATCGGTGTTGTGGAGGACAGTAGTGCAACACAGCCCTCCCACCAGTCCCGCGAGTCCGCCCCATTGGTTGGCGCGCCTCCATAGGATCCCGATCAGTAGGATGGCGAAGACTGGCCCCTGGAAGATTGACAGACAGGTCTGGATGAAAACATAGATTCCCTTGACCGAGCCGAGCTGCTCCGCGAACAACCCCGATAGCAGCATGAAGGTGACCGTGAAGATACGTCCCACAATCAGCGAATGCCTCTGTCCGATTGGCTTCCTGAAGGTCACTGCCATAAAGCGTTCGTAGATGTCCGAGGTCCAGACCGTGGTGACCGAGTTGAGGGTGGCTCCCACATTGCCCATCAAGGCGGCCAGGAGCGCGGCGAACATCAGGCCACGCAGCCCTGGGGGCATGATGAGTTTAACCAGCATCGGCACCGCCAGATCGGGGTCATCCAGGTTGGGCACCAAAATGATCGCGGCTAGTCCGGGTAGGGCCACCATGAGCGGCACAAAGAGCTTGAGGAAGCCTCCGAAGAGCATTCCGCCCTTGGCATCCCACTCGGATTTCGCGCCGAAGGTCCTTTGCACCACCGCCTGGTTACCGGCCATGTAAGAGGTGGCCATCACCAGCCCCAACCCAAAGACAATTCCATCCCAGGGGAAGGCTGTCTTGGTGTCATGCGGGAGCAGAATCGTGTAGTGGTCCTTGTAGGCCTCCCCGAGCGCGGCGATCTGGCTCTGCAGGCTGGTCCAGCCGCCCACCTCCCAGAAGCTCAGCGCCAGCAGTGACAGTCCACCCACATACATGATGAGCAATTGCACCACGTCCGTGAACACAACAGCGGTCAGTCCACCGGCATAGGTGTAGATACCGGTGATCAGGACAATCACCCAGATCGAGATCTGGGCGTTCCAACCCAGCACACCATGCAGAAACTTATCGGCGGTCAGCCACAGCATCACCGCCTGTGAAACCAGGAAGAAGCAGCCCCAGAAGAGAGCGTGAATGATCCGGACCCCGTTGTTGTAGCGTCTTCCCAGGAACTCAGGGACCGTGTAGACCCGCGCGCGCCAGTAATAGGGGATGAACAAGAAGGCCGCGATGACCATGGCCGGCATCGAGCCCAGCCAGTCGAAGTTAGCGGCGGATATTCCGGAGGCATATACCGCCCCCGCCACCGCCACAAAGTCGAAGGCCCCAATGTCCGAGACTACAATGGACATCCCAATGGCCCAGAAGGGCAGGGCGCGCCCCGCCAGGAAGAAATCATCCCCGGTGCCCACATACTTGGCGAAGAATGTCCCCAGGATGAACACCCCCACCATATAGACCAGGATGATCCCTATATCGATGCTGGCCAGCCCGAGAAAAGCCCCCTGCACTGATTCACCCATAGCGCCTTATAGGACCCCCACATACCCAAAGATAAAGCAAGAATTGAGGAAGGTTAGTGGGGGATCAGAGAAGGGTCAACCTGAAATTAAGGGGATGGAAGATGAGGATTGGGGGGAGTCGAATTCCGCCTTGACTGAGTGAAATCCAGGCGGCATCCTGATCTCATGAAAACTACACTTGATCTACCCAAAGACTTGCTTCAGAGTGCGAAGAAAGCGGCGAAGCAACGCCACACCACCTTGCAGGAGGTTGTCAGCCAGGCACTGTCATGGGAGTTGGGACTTGGGCCTGAAAAAAAGCCCGCGGGGAGGCGGGTCACATTCCCCATCCTCGACTCCGTTGCGCCTGGATCAATGAAACTGACCAATGAGGATCTGAGAAGATTAGATGAGGAAGAGGATGCCCGCCAATACCAGTTGGTCTTTGGAGAAGAGAGAATTTCACCTGTAAAAGAAGAATCTTTCGAATCCCTTGTTGCGGCTATTTCTAGAGCAGTCCACAAACTCAAGGAGCTGGGTGAGAGGAACGCATTTCCCGAGGATGAGGAAATGGTTGTCCTTCTGCAAAATCCTTGTCTTGGAGAATTATGGAAACGATTCGCAATCCAGGTTCAGCTCGCGGGAGAGGAGGATTTTGAACTGATCACCGATGAGGATGTCCAGGATTTCCTTGAGATAGCGGCTAGTCTGAGTCCCACCGATGTGGAGGCGGGATCAGAACTGGGAAACTTCCTCTTCATGGTTATTGATGAGAATGAGACTGCTTGCAAGGTCTTCAGTGAAGCAAGGGATCGCTGCTTGTCGCAGCTGGTGGAGTGCACCGCTGGTTTAGCCGGTTGTTTTCTAGAGATGGACCAAACGGAGGAAGCATGCAAGATACTTGAAGAGACACTGTCCATCTGCCCGGAAGCGGATGAGTTAGTGGACATGCTCGAGGATGTACAAGATTACGACGCAGACCTCTAAGGCGATACGATAGATCAGTGCTGGCGCGAGAATCCTTTCCCGTGCTTGTCGTACCGATGGAATCCCTTCCGTTTTAGTCCGATGCTCGTCTCACCCCCACCGTGAATGCCTTTGCCGGATTGGTAACTGTCAGCATCTCCACTTCCTTATCAGTAAAACCCGCACCCTTTAGTTGTGGCAGAAATTCGGTGAAGAGCCGGTCATAGCCACGTGCCAAGGCATCATCCTTCTGATCCACCATGTACCAGACCGCGTCGTGGGAAACCAGCGTTTGGTTCAACCGTCCCAATGAGCGCATCGCCTTGACCATCTCCACATGCTCCTCCACAGAGTCTGTGGCCAGCTTATCGAACTCGAGCCAAGCGCCTTGTTCAGCTGCCTTTACATGGAAAGTACGGTCCTTCTCCACATTCGCATGAACCCAGATGAAAGCCTCGCCAGCGACCCCCTCTTCTTTGAGGATGGCCATTTGCTGCAGCGCGGCTTGACCGCCCTTGGTGTGCGAGGCGATGACCAGTCCGGTCTTCAGGTGGGCACGCGCGGCGGCATGGGTCAGCTTCTCATCCATGGGCGAAAGGGGATCCTTATCCACCCCGATCTTGATGAAACCGGGGTGGATTCCAGTGCCCTCGATGCCGTTCTCCCATTCATCAATCCAGCGTGCGGCCAGCTCATCCACTGTATCGGTGCGTGCATGGGGAGGAATAAAGATCTCCCCATGCGCGGCGTAATAACCGGTGTTGGTGAGCAGGTGAATGCCGCTGGTATTGCTTAGCCGTTGCAGCAATTTCACATCCCGCCCGATATAGGCGGGGGTGCACTCCACCATCGAGCGCACCCCGAGATCGAACAGGTGTTTGAGGCGTGGCAGGCTCAGTCCAAAGACTTTGTCAGTGTCATAACGGTTGGAGCTGACTTTCTCCGCTCCAATGAAGTCCACCAGCACATGCTCGTGTGGCAGCATCAGACCGAGTGACTCTGGGGTGACCGGTCCATTCACGGTCATGACCATGCGCTCAGGCTGTATGTCTTCGGCTTGTGTCATTGTCATTTCCCCCAGTGAGAGGGCCGTCATGCTGGCTGTTGCCAATCGCAGAAAGGTGCGTCGATTCATCTTCCCCCCTTGTTCTGATGTTGTTCAACGGGGCTGGCGCTTCGCATATCGCTGGCTAACATAATCGTTTTGGCGAGGATGTCCATTTCCACGGGAGGAATGAGCATGATCCGGTTGGCTTGGATGATCTTGGTGTTGTCCCTGTGTGATGTTGGAGGCTTCAGTGCAAATTTGGAATATGCTCTCCAGGAATCCATTGGACCCGTCTCGCGCCTGGATGCGGTTCATGTGGCTGAACGCGCGGTGGCGGGATTTGAAGTGACAACAGTTACATCAGATAACAGTATGGGGCTGGAGCTTTATGCCATCGAGGGCCAGGCGGCCTCTCAGGAAATGACGGTCTATGTGCATCCGGACACGGCGCGGGTCTATGCTCTATCGAGGAAGGGGGTTGGGATGGAGATGCGGAATGGAGTCCTGGCAGCCGCGCACCGTGGCGCGAATTATGCCGCCCCGGAGAATACCCTCGCGGCCATCCGCAAGGCGGTGGAACTCGGTGCGGATATCGTGGAAATGGATGTCCGTCAGACCAAGGATGGCCACCTCATTTTAATGCACAATGCCACTGTCTCTCATACCACTAATGGCCAGGGAAAGGTGAATAACCTCACGCTGGAACAGATCAAGGCCCTCGATGCGGGTTCCTGGTTCGGCGAGGAGTTCACGGGTGAGCGGGTGCCTACGTTGGAGGAGGCGCTGGATGTCATCCGGGGTAAAGCGGCGGCGGACTTTGACCTCAAATCCGCCACTCCAGAAGTCTTTATCCGGGCACTTCATGCTGAATTCGAAAAAGCCCCCACTTTTTTTGAGCGTACCGCGATGTATTGCAGCAATTTGTCTCTACGTGCCAAGGTGTTGGACCTCGAACCGCGCCTACGCATCCGCCCCGCCCTCCAGAATGGCGTCCAGGGTCTTCCCGCGCTTCTGAGCCAATACAACAAGCCGCTGATTAACATCGAATGGTCCGATTTCAGCGAGGACCTGATCCGCCAGGTGCATCTCGCGGGTTGTCAGGCTGTAGTCAACACTCATGGACCCCACGATACCCCGCCTGAGATATGCCATGCCATCGGGGCTGGCGCGGACATCATCATGACCGGCCGGCTGGATATATTGGTGCCCTTGCTTAGGGAGAAGGGGGTGCATCCATAGCAGCCTGTTGAAAAAGGGCATGACCGTGGAGCCGCTTTCGCGGGAATGACGATTTCTGGAGAGATTTGCTGTTGTCGTCATTACCGCATATTCTGTTGTTAGCCGGGGGCAAGGCAATGGCATTTGAGTGTTGCTTACGGTTACATGCCGCCGCCCCCGGAGAACGAGCAATACGCTGGATAGAATCCTATGGCCTATCCCCACATTGCAACCTCTCGTTGATCTCCTCCAGTAATGGTGGCACATCGGCGATGGAGTCGACGACATAATGTGCGCCGGCCTGGGCCATGCGGGTATAGGCCCGGTTAGCCTTGTATTCGTAGACATCAGGATCCAGGGCAAGGACATCCTTTTCCTGGAGACCAATCTCGTTGCCAGTCTTCACCAAACCGATAGTCCACATGCCGGCATTTAACCCCTCGGCGATATCCGGCAGTGTATCTCCCACCTTCACAAAAGCCTCCATCGGATAGATCCCCAGATCGAAAGCATTCTTGAGGCACATCCAGGGGTGGGGACGGCCCGCCGGGACATCCGTGGCGCAGACGGTGGAGTCGGGGACATAGCCACGCTTCTTGGCCTCCTCCTGCAACAGCACCATCATCTCCTTGGTGTAGCCGGTGGTGGAGCCGACTTTCAATCCGTGGCTACGGAAATCGGCGATGGCCTCCAGGGTTCCCGGAATGAGGTCGGCGTAGTCCGCGAGGCAAGCCAGTTGGAGGGGGATGAACTCAGCGAACAGTGCGTCGATGTCCTCTTCGGTGATGACCTTGCCATGGACCTCTTTCCATTGCGCGGCCACGGCCGGATTCTTCCCAATCTGTTGGATGTGTACCCGTTTGTGCGCCCCCATCGGCTCGCGCGCCTGGTCGATGGTGATGTTGACTCCCTTGCGGCGGTAAACCTCAATGAACACCACTGCTGGGGCCATGCAGCCATAGTCCAGGGTGGTTCCCGCCCAATCGAGCAGGACTGCTTTGAGTGGGCCACGGTATGAACGTTGGAAAACGAAATCCATGATTGACTCCTTTGATTTGGGTTTACCTAGCCGTATCTGCTCAACCAGCCTTGAGCACCACGCCCATCTCCTGGATGGCCTCGCGGATGGCTCCGAGCAGGTCACATACATCTGTTTCGAAAATTCTGCCGATGTTCCCGATGCGGAAACAGTCAGCGTTACTCACCTTGCCGGGATAAATCACATAATTCCGCTCATTCAAGCGTTTATAAAACTCCTCGAAAGAGAACTTGGGATGCTCGGGGTAACGGAAGGAGGTGATGATGTTTCCCTGGATCTCACGGGGGAGGTATTCAAGAAATCCCATTTCACGCATCCCCGCGACGAGAGTTTCGTAGTTCCTGTGATAGCGGGCGGCGCGTCCCCCGGCGCCACCTTCCTCTTCCAGTTCCCGCAGTGCTTGACGGAAAGCCAGCAGCGCATGGGTGGGCGGGGTGAAGCGGAACTGCCCATTCGCTTCCAGGCCCTTCCATTGACTCAGCAGATCGAGGCTGAGACTGCGGGCATATCCCTCGGTGGCTAGAAGCGCGCTTTTGCGGGCGATGGCGAAGGCGAATCCCGGCACCCCTTCGATGCACTTGTTCGCCGAGGAGACCAGGTAGTCGATCTGGCATTCCTGGATTGAGGTGGGGATTGCGCCGAAGCTGCTCATCGCATCCACGAAATAGATGCAGCCATGCTTGTGAGCAATTCCGCCGATCTCGCGGATGGGGTTGATGATCCCTGTGGTGGTCTCGCAATGGACTACGGCCACATGGGTGATGCCTTTGTCCGCTGCAAGAGTGCTTTCAATCTTGTCCAGATCGGGCAGGCAGTCCTCATCGAACACCATCGGAATGGCCTCGATCTTGAGAACCTGGGCCATCTTCAGGATCCGTTGTCCATAGGCTCCATTGATGATGATGAGTAGCTTGCCATCCGGGGGGATGGTGGAGGAAACCACCGCCTCGACCGCGAAGGTTCCGCTCCCCTGCATCAGGACCGCCTCATATTCGCCCTTCTGGGCGCCGCCGATGGCGAGGAGGTGCTCCCGGATCTCACGGACGGTCGAGATGAACTCGAAATCGCGCGATCCCAGATCGCGTAGCATGGCTTGTTTGACGGTTGGACTAGTGGTCAATGGCCCTGGGGTAAAAAGGATTTTGTCTTTCCAACTACGGATGGATGCGGGCATAGTGGGCAATATCTCCAGTAGAATGTCATTTATTGACCTATCCCCCCTCACTCCCCCTCGCTTATTGGGAAGGGGGGCAGGGGGGCGAGGTAATAACACCACTCAATCCCATGTACCAACATGGGAAGTTTTCGACTCCGCTTCGTCGAACCAGCGATAGGTTACAGACTTCTTTTCGGTGTAGAAGAGGAGTCCATCTTTTCCATGGCTGTGCAGATCGCCAAAGAATGATTTCTTCCAGCCGGTGAAGGAGAAGAATCCCACCGGAACTGGGATGGCGACATTAATCCCCACCATTCCGGCTCCAGCACGATGAGCGAACTCGCGCCCATAGTAACCGCTCTGCGTGAAGATGGCTGCTCCATTACCGAATTCGCTCTCATTGATGAGGGCTAACCCCTCCTCGAAAGAGTCAGTGCGTTTGAAACATAGCACCGGTCCGAATATTTCCTCCCGTCCAATGAGCATATCGTTAGTCACATGATCAAATAGTGTTGGGCCGAGGAAGAATCCATCCGGGTACTCTTGAACTTGAGCGGCGCGTCCATCCAGTAGCAGCTCAGCACCCTCCGCGATCCCCTTTTCGATGTAGCCGAGTACCCGTTGTCTGTGTTCGCGTGTGACCAGTGGTCCCATCTGGGTTTCTGGGGCGTCGGCATGACCCAACCGGATTGTCCCGGAAGCTTTCTGGATCTCCGCAATGAGACGGTTGGCGATCTTGTTGTGGACCACCACCACTGGAAGTGCCATGCAGCGTTGCCCACCGCATCCGAAGGCGGCATTGACAATCGCCTTGGCGGTCCGCTCCAGTGCGCAGTCGGGCAGCACCAGGCAGTGGTTCTTGGCTTGGGCGAGGGCCTGCACCCGTTTTCCGTTCGCTGCCGCGGTTTCATATACGATCCGGGCTACACGGGTGGAACCGACAAACGAGACTGCTTTTACAGCGGGGTGTTCGATCAGGCCACCCACTGCGTCATTACCGCAAGTCACCAGGTTCACCACCCCCGGTGGCATCCCCGCCGCTACCAGCAAATCCATCAACTTCATGGCCGACTGGGGTACCTGGTTGGCCGCCTTGAGCACAAAGGTGTTTCCGCAGGCGATGGCCACTGGAAGCATCCACAAGGGGATCATCGCCGGGAAGTTAAAGGGAACAATGCCCACGCACACCCCAAGGGGCGTCCGGTAAGTGACCACATCCACATCCCGTGCAACATTGCCTAGCGACTCGCCCATCAAGTGGTTTGGGATGCCACAGGCGTATTCGACAATCTCCAGTCCCCGTTCAAACTCACCCAGGGCCTCGGCGTGGGTCTTCCCCATCTCATTGGAGAGCAGGCTAGCGAGTTCTTCTAGACGTTCCTCGATCAGATGTTTGAACCGGAATAAAATCTGGACCCGCTTGGGAGAGGGTGTTCCGCTCCATTGAGTGTAGGCCGCGTGGGCTGAGGCAACCGCTTCCTGGATTTCGGCGGGAGTGCAACAAGGAGCTTCGGCGATGACGGCTCCGGTGCTGGGGTTGTAGAGAGTGAAGACCTCGCTGGCCTGTGAATTTCTCCACTCGTTATTGACAAAGTAGGGCAGCCGGTGGGTGGCCTGGGGCATATGTGTGTTCCTCCTGATGGTTAAGGAAGTGTTTTGTTGGATTGATGAAGCCATAGACTAATCGAGGACCATTCAACCGCCAAGAGCGGACACACACATTCACGCCTTGTTCCCCCTCTCATGTTTTGACACAATGCGGGGCGTTGTGGCTCCTTTTCTTTATGGGAACCCCAAGGAGGCGGAATTCTTTGAGTGAGCGAAAAATCTGGCGTTCCACCACCGTGGTTGGAATCCGCCATAACGGGGAATCGGCCATGGCCGCCGATGGACAGGTCACCTTCGGCGATACCATCGTGAAAGCCGGCGCCCGCAAGGTGCGGCGTCTGTATGATGACCAGGTGTTGGCTGGATTCGCGGGCGCCTCCAGCGATGCCTTCACCCTCTTCGAGCGTTTTGAGGCCAAGTTGGATGAATACAGCGGGGCCCTGGTCCGGGCGGCGGTGGAGCTCGCCAAGGACTGGCGCATGGACCGTGCACTACGGCGGCTCGAAGCCATGCTGGCTGTCATGGACCGTGAGCACTCGTTGATCATCAGCGGTAATGGCGATGTCGTGGAACCCGACGACGGGATTGTTTCCATCGGTTCTGGTGGGCCCTATGCCCTCTCCGCCGCGCGCGCCCTGTTGAACAACGCGCCCCAGCTGACAGCCGAGGTGATGGCCCGCCAGTCGCTGGAGATTGCCTCCTCTATTTGCATTTTTACTAACAGTCAGATCACTGTCGAAACCCTCTCCGCGCTTGAGCCGGGGGATACCACCCCACGGACAACCCGGAGTAAACCGGGACGGAAGTAGTTCACTTCACCCCAAATGAGAGAGCGATGATTAATAACACTACCGAAAGAACCCCCCGTCAGGTCGTTGAGGAACTGAACAAGTACATTGTCGGCCAATATGATGCCAAGAAGTCGGTGGCGCTGGCCCTGCGAAGCCGTTGGCGCCGCCTCCAACTGCCTGAGGAGAAGGCCGCCGAGATCTATCCGAAGAATATCCTCATGATTGGACCCACCGGTGTCGGGAAGACCGAGATTGCCCGCCGCCTGGCTAAAATGACCGATGCCCCCTTCATCAAGGTGGAGGCCTCCAAGTTCACCGAGGTGGGGTATGTGGGACGGGATGTGGAGTCGATGATCCGCGACCTCGTGGAGGTCGCGGTGAACCACCTGCGTTCACGCCGTCAAGAGGAATGCGAGGAGGAGGCCAAGGCCGCCGCCGAGGAACGTCTGCTCAATCTGCTGTTGCCAGCACCGGCGGTGATGTACTCCACCCTACAAGAGACCGGGGGAACTCCTCCCGATCAGCCCCCCTCGCACATGCAGGCCACACGGGAGAAGCTGCGGGCCATGCTCAAGGATGGTCAACTTGAGGACCGCGAGATCGAACTGGATTTACCTGAACGCTCCGTGATGGTTCAAGGTTTCATCCCCGGCGCGGGAATGGAGGAGATCCAGTCCAACCTCCAGGAAATGCTCGATAAAATGGTCCCCTCGCGCAAACGCAAGCAGTCCATGAAGATCAGTGATGCGCGCCCCCATCTGATCCAGGAAGAACTGGACCGTTTGGTGGATGAGGAGAGCTTGATCGAGCAAGCCCTCACCCGTGCCGAGGAAGCCGGGATTATCTTCCTGGATGAGATGGACAAGATCATTGGTAATGGTGGTGGGTCTGGGCCGGATGTCTCCCGTGAGGGGGTTCAACGCGACATCCTGCCCATTGTGGAAGGCAGCACGGTCAAGACCAAGTATGGCTTGGTGAACACCGACCACATCCTCTTCATCGGCGCTGGAGCTTTCTATGGAGCTTCACCCAGTGATTTAATCCCCGAGCTTCAGGGACGTTTCCCCATCCGGGTGGAGCTCGATTCCCTCGGCAAGGATGAGTTTGTTCAGATCCTCAAAGAGCCGGAAAACTCGCTTACCAAGCAGTACAAGGCGCTTCTCGAAACCGAGGGGATCCTCATCGACTTTGAGGATTCCTCGATCGAGGTCATGGCCGAGATGGCCGCCGAGATCAATGACAAGACCGATAACATCGGAGCGCGCCGTCTGCACACCATCATCGAGAAGGTGCTCGAGGAAATCTCCTTTGTCTGTCCGGAAACCCCCGGAAAGCGCTACCAGATCGATGATAAACTAGTGCGCGAACGCCTCTCCGAGATCGTGAAAGATCAGGATCTCTCAAGGTATATTCTGTAAACGGGCCAGTGTCCCTGGCCCCGATTCAATAATCCGTTGCAAGGAGTGGTGGCATGAAACTCAGATTCACCCTGGCGTTACTTATCACCGTGGTTCTCGGTATCACCGGCTGTGGGCCCAAGACGGAGCAGAGCGAAAGCAAGGCGGCGGGACCGAAGAAGCTCCAAATTGCTGTCATCCCCAAGGGCACTACCCATGAGTTCTGGAAAGCGATTCATGCCGGCGCGGTGAAGGCCGCCCGTGAGCTGGATATCGACATCATCTGGAAAGGCCCACAAAAGGAGGATGACCGCGAGCAGCAGATCCAGGTGGTCCAAAACTTCATCACCCCCGACATCAAGGGAATCGTGCTCGCTCCGTTGGATGCCAAGGCCCTGGTCAATCCGGTCAAGGAGGCAACCCAGGCGGGTATCCCGGTGGTGATTATCGACTCCGGACTGGAAGCCGAGGAGGGAAAGGACTTTGTGAGTTTTGTCGCCACTGACAACTACCAGGGGGGTGTGCTGGGCGCGCGCCGTCTCGCGGAGAAGATGGGCGGGGCTGGCAATGCGATTTTGATGCGATACCAGGAGGGTTCCGCCTCCACCAGCCTGCGTGAGGCCGGTTTCCTGGATACCATGCAGAAGGAATTCTCTGGCATTAAGATCGTCTCCAACAACCAGTATGCCGGCTCGACCATGGAGACCGCCATGCAAACCGCGCAACGCCTTCTCAGCCAGTTCCCCGATATTCAAGGTTTCTACTGCCCCAATGAGTCCAGCACTTTCGGCACCCTGCGTGCACTGGAGGAGGATGGACGCGCTGGCAAGATCGCCTTCGTCGGCTTTGACAGCAGCGAGAAACTGGTCCAGGGCATGAGGGAAGGGAAGATTCACGGACTGACCCTCCAGAATCCGATGAAGATGTGTTACCTCGGTGTGAAAACCGTGGTGGCTCATATCCGTGGCGAGAAGGTCGAGTCACATATTGATACCGGAGTAGTCATGGTTACCCCGGAAAACATGGACCAGCCCGAGATCAAGGATGTCCTGCTGCCGGATCTCAAGCAATACTTGGGAGAATAGAGAAACACACCTGAACTGGTTCCGGATGTTATCTCCGGGGCCATCTGATTGCACGTTTTTGTACGTTGTTCATGCTTTAGCATGTTGGCTTCGTTTGCCATTCAATCTTGCGGTAGCCCAACATGCTAAAGCATGAACAACGTACGGTTACCCACTCGGAGAAATCGTTATGACCATCCAGGAAAAGGTTCTTGACCTCGTCAATCACTGCCCTGTCGGTTTGCTTGGCAACAAAGATGAGACCGGAGCGCCGCAGATCAAGGCCATGTTGAAAACCAAAAACGACGGGCTGAAAACCTTCTGGTTCTGCACCAACACATCCTCAAAGCGTGTCAAACAGCTTTTGAAAGACGATTCCGCCTGTCTTTATTTCTATGTGTTCGATCTGGGTTCAGGTGCCCCCTGCAAGGGGGTTATGCTGTCGGGCATCGCCGAGATTTCCTACGATGACGACATACGCCGCTCCTTCTGGCATGAAAACATGAGGATCTATTACCCACAGGGTGCTCTTGATCCGGACTTCGCGCTGATCAAATTCACGGCTCATAAGGGCAATTATTACGAGGCGTTGAAAAATGAGGACTTTGTGGTCGAATGAAAAGCTGTTTGTTGTTCATGCTTTAGCATGTTGGGGCAACCTCCCGCTGGGATGAGAATCCTGTCTCGTTACGTATGGGGAAAGGATTCCCCGATATCAGGGAACGAGGAAGGATTCCCGGCACAACGTGAACCATGCCCCGTCTCCACCCCCCTTACTCCTTCGCTCCCTTTCCAAAGCGTGTAGAATCATTTCTTCATTCAGCGCCGGGCCTGCCTGGCCGCACTGAAAGGATCGAATATGAATCTTCTGGTAGTGGGTGGCGCGGGGTATATCGGCAGCGTGACCAGCCGCATTCTGGCCGGGGCGGGGCATACGGTCACCGTCCTCGATAACCTCTCCAAGGGGCACCGTAGCGCTCTTCCCCAGGAGGCGCGTTTCATCCAGGGTGACCTGGGAGATACCGCGCTGGTGGAGAAGATCTGCCGTGAAAACGCCATCGAATGCGCGCTACATTTCGCGGCTTTCATCGAGGTAGGTGAGTCAGTCGAACATCCTGCTTTGTTTTTTGACAACAACACGGTCAAGACCAAGGCGTTGTTGGATGCCTTGGTCTCGGTGGGAGTCAAGCAGTTTATCTTCTCCTCTACCGCCGCCGTGTATGGCGAACCGGCCGAGATCCCCATCACGGAGGATCACCCGCGTTCTCCCACCAACCCCTATGGTTGGTCGAAGCTCTTCGTGGAGGAGATCCTGAGCTCATACCAGAGGGCGTATGGCCTCCGTTCGATCCGTCTGCGTTACTTCAATGCCGCTGGAGCGGGATTGGGCCTGGGCGAGGATCATCACCCAGAGTCTCATTTAATCCCTCTCATTCTGGATGTGGCTCTCGGCAAACGGGTCTCAATCCGCCTTTTCGGTACGGACTGGGATACTCCGGACGGGACTTGTGTGCGTGACTTCATCCATGTCGAAGATCTGGCGGATGCACACCTGCGGGCGGTGAACTTACTCGCTGGTGGCTCCCAGGGCGGAGTCTTCAACCTGGGTAATGGCGAGGGGCATTCAGTCCTACAAGCAGTCGAGGTGGCCCGGAAGATCACCGGCTACCCCATCCCCACGGAAGACGCGTCACGCCGTGCCGGCGACCCGGCACGCTTGGTCGCCTCCAGCGCGAAGGCCAGAGCCGCACTCGGTTGGAACCCGCAACACCCCACCCTGGAGGAGATCATCGGCTCCGCCTGGGATTGGAAAAAAACTCACCCTGAAGGGTATGTGGAATCATGAGCATTGACATCCAGGCATTAGCCACCGGATTCGAGAAGGTTTACGGTCTTGCTCCATGCTGGGCCTCGCGCGCGCCGGGACGGGTCAACCTGATCGGCGAGCATATTGATTACAATGGCGGTCTGGTGTTGCCCGCCGCGATTAACCGCGATGTGGTCATGGTGGCCGCTCTCGCTCCGGATGGAAACTTCCGCATCCGCTCGGAGACCTTTCATCAGGAGTTCTCCTGGCCGGTGGATTCCCTGCCAGAGAAGCCCAGCCCGCTGGGTTGGCCCAATTACTTCCTGGCCGTGCTCGATCAGTTTTTGGAACGGGATCTGAGGGTTCCGCCTTTGTGGGTTATGATCGATGGCGATGTTCCCGCGGCGGCGGGGCTGTCCTCCTCGGCGGCTTATGAGGTCTGCGCCGCGCGCCTCTTTCTTGTCGTCCAAGATGGGGAGATGCCCGGAGCCGAGCTAGCCCTTCTGGCTCAGGCCGCCGAACACAGCCATTGGGTGGGAGTCCAATGCGGGATTATGGATCAGTTCATCTCCGCCAATGCCGTGGCGGGACATGCCCTCAAGATTCACTGTGGGACACTGGAACACACTCCGGTGAAACTCGATCCCACACAGGCCAGTATGCTGATCATTCACTCCACAGTCCAACGTGAGTTAGTGACTTCCGCGTATAATGAACGCCGTGCTCAATGTGGCGTGGCTCTCGAACAGATCAATCGCGCCTCGGGCCAAGACCGGTCCTTTCTTGCCGCGTATAGCCCCACTGAGTTTGCCCGGTGGGGAAGCGTACTGACTGACCCCGAGGGCCGCCGTGCCCGCCATGTCATCACGGAACAAGCGCGTGTTATCGAGTGCGAGCAGGCTCTCAACCGTGGCAATCCCACCCGGGTAGGTGAACTCCTGAACCAATCCCACGTTAGCCTGCGTGATGATTATGAGGTTTCGTGTGTGGAGCTCGATTCGATCCATGAGATCGCCAATGGTATCCCGGGTGTCTTTGGGTGCCGGATGACCGGCGCGGGTTTCGGTGGTTGCGCGGTGGCCCTGGTGGAACCCGGACAGGCGGAGAATGTGGCTATAGCGCTCGCGGACCAATTCGAGAAGCGCCATGCCAAGCGCCCCTGGACCCTTCTCACTCCGGCCTGTGGTGGTGCGGAGAGCTGGGAGCACTAAGGAGATGGATGAATAGCGGGTTCTCACCCCCCCTACCCCCGCCTTGTTTGTGGCAGGGCCCCGTGCGAAACTGAAAAATCATGCCTTTACTGAACTGTGTGGTGCATGGCCGTGTTCAGGGAGTCGGGTTCCGGTATTTTGTCCAGGATCAGGCTGAGATGATTGGACTACGGGGGTGGGTGCGGAATCTCCCCGGCGGAGAAGTCGAGGTGGAGGCAGCGGGTGACATCGAGGGGCTCAAGCGGCTCCTCAAGGCGGTCCAGGAGGGACCTGTCCTCTCTCGCGTGACCTCGGTGGAGGCCAACTGGGGCGAGGGTGAACCGCGTGCGGACCCAGGTGGTCTCGGAACCTGCGTCTACTTCTAGGTGGACCAGTCTGGATATAACTCTCAAGAGATGATTCGATGTTTCCCTGGTTGAAAGAAAAGGTTAGGCGTTGGTGGGGTTCTTCCCACGGAGTTCCAGTGCCGGAGACTATCTTCCCCATCGAGGCGGAGTATCTCCACATCGAGGTTTCCTATACCTGTAACCTCCGTTGCAAGATGTGTCCGCGCAGTTTCGAGGGGGTTGAACAGGCAGTCATGCCACCGGAGCTCTTCGCTAAGGTGGAGCCGTATATTAATCGATTCCCGTATGTCCATCTCACCGGCTATGGCGAGCCACTCATGTCTCCACACTTCGTGGATTATGTTAAAGCGGCGCGCCGGGTGGGATCGCGGCCGGTGTTCACTACGAATGGCTTGCTCCTTAAAGAGAAGCTAGCCCGGCAACTCCTAGAGGAGCGGATTGATTGTATCAGTGTTTCCATCGATGCGGGGACACCGGAAACCTATGAACAGGTGCGGGGTAGGGGAACCTTCCTGCGTCTACTGGAGACATTGCGGCAATTCCGGGACCTCCGCCGCGAGCTCAATTCCGACACCTTCATGGTGTGGGTCTTCCTCCTCATGCGTTCGAATTACAAAGAACTCCCACAGGCTTTGGAGTATGCCAAAGAGCTCGGCTTCCACCGGTTTGTGGCCAAGCATCTCGAATGCGCAGTCACCCGCGAGGGATTCTCCGAGGCGCTCTTCGATACTGGTTATGTCTCTCCTCCCGGGCCGGAGGTGATGAAGGATTTGGAGGATGTCTTCACACGTTGCCGTGCCAGCGCGGGAAAGGAAATCGAGTTCCTGGCGCACCCCTTTCAAATGGGGGTGGATGGGATGTGTCTGGTCAATCCGGTTACTTCCGTGGTGGTAGACTACCGCGGCAATGTCTCCAACTGTTGTTATCTGATGGAGCTGAACACAAGGCCCTACATGAATCCGCCACCCGTGGATCATGGGGTAATGGGAAATCTCAACCACCAGACTCTGGATGAGATCCTCCGCTCATCCAAGCATATCGAGTTTCAACGGGATTGGGTGGAAGGGCGGATCCCCAGGATTTGCGAGGGGTGTGTTCAATTGGCGCGGATGAAGGAGCAGAATCTCCTGTGGGCGCCAGCTCAACCAGTCTGAGGTTGGAGATATCCGCCTGAGTTCGCAGGCGTGGGAAGAACAATTCACTCTTTCCTGGATATTGGAGAAACCGCGATGACAACGAATCCATGGAGACTGATCCTTCTGGGGGTGCTCCTCATTTCGGGTATACCCTCTGGTTTTGCGGTGGATGACACCACCTCCGAGGCCGAATCCTATACCGGCCAAATCGCTCGCCTCTTGGCGCTTACACCAGAGTCAGTCACCTCGGAGCAGACCGCCCAGGATATCTTCGAGCAGATCGATCGTACCGTGCGCCAGGCTGCCCAGATGGATGACCTCGATACCGCGCGGAATCTCTCTGAGAAAGCCCATGGTCTCTTCCCGGATCAACTCCGTAGCGGTCTCTTGTATGGTTGGGTGCAGGGTATCTCCGGGAAAACCGAACAGGCCATCGAAACCCTTAAGGTCAGCCTGGATAAAAAGACCGACCGTCTCCCTGATGCCCAGGGTATTGCCCGCGCCGAGCTACTCACCAACCTGGGTGGATTTCTGATTCAGGATAGTAAACCGAGAGAAGCGATCTCTCACCTTGAACAAGCCCAGATCACCAACCCGAAGAATGCCCTTCCCTCTCTGTTGCTGGGGGAAGCGTATCACCAACTGGATGAACCGGCGGCGGCGCTCAAGGCCTATGAGGAGGCCTTTGGTTTGGATGAAACCCTTGCCGCGCCTAATGACTATCTGTTTTATGCCTGGGCTGAGGACAAGGCGGGTGATTATGAAACAGCGGGAAGTGTACTTGGCAAGGCTATCGAGCGCTATCCGCTCTATCCTGGACTGCGTCTCAATCTGGGGTTGAACCAGGAGGCCCGGTCGGCTACCCCGGAAGCTTTTTTTGAGTTCCAGATGGAGCTGCTCGTTTCTGGGGAGGGACCCTATGCCAATGAAGCCCGTAAACGGATCGAACGGATTGAGCGGACCAGTGTGGGTGGCGAGAAAAACCCGGCCGATCTGAAAGGTGTCTTGGATTACTTGGCCCTGCGCAAGGAAAAAGCGAACGACCGTGCTGGCAAAGCCCTCTCCAAGGCCCTCGAAGCCAACAAATCCAAACACCCCTACCTCACCCATCTCCAGGGCGAAATGCTCTCCGAGGGGGGCGATCCCCAAGGGGCTGTCCGGATCCTGGAGGAAGCTGTGAAAGCCCATCCCAATGAGATCCTGTTGCAGATTGATCTGGCCTCGGCTTATGGGAAAGCGGGTGAGAAGGACAAGTCCGCCGAACTGGTATCGCAACTCCTGCTGATCGCTCCCGATCATTGGAAGGTCCAGGAACTCGTGGGTCCAAAACCCTGAATACTGGTCAAAACCCGTATGTCGTTCACGCTTCAGCGTGTGGGACAACCCAAAGATTCAATTATGAACGAGATCTACGCCGTTTGGCGCGTGCCTTGGCGAGGTCCAGCACCCTTCGCCGCAGGGCCTCAGCCTCCTTGCCCACACCCACTTCGATAGAGTAGGTGGACCAGAAGACCTCCAGTTCTTTTTTGCTGGCTCCCAGCTCTTGGGTGAGTGTTAGAAAGACCTTTGAGAGATCTCTTTCCGGGCAGGGGGGATCGGCTCCAAGCCATTGCCAGGGACTCTTCAGCCACTGACGGCATCCGCGGTCCAACCTGGGGACATCGATCAGCGCCAGATTATCATCCGGACCATTCGCACGAGAGGGATCTGATTTGGATTTTTGCTTCCGGACATAAAAATGCTTCAATCCGGGGCTCCGGTAGAAATAGTCATTGCGGTGAAGGGTAGCCATCAGGCACGCGATTCGAAGGCAGAGGAACTCCGCGCCATCCTTGTGTTTATGGATCCACTCCGAGGCGGGGACATACTCCACCAACCCCTCCAGGAGAAGTAATGAGGCTACCGGTCCCCACAGGCCATTTTCTTCAGCCAGGAACAAGGGCTCCGGAACCCGGACTCCGATGTTCGTCAGTCTCTGGAGATTCTCGAACTCGGTGGTGGCACGGTGACGCAGGGCATTCTTTCCCGGCAGGTAGCGGTAGGGAGAGTCTTCGGCGAACCGCCAGCGTTTGAGGTAGACGATCCGTCCCGCAGCTGTGGGGGTGTCTGGGGGAGGTGGAGCCAGCTGTAGGACCTGCCGGTCCCGGCGGTCATTGACCAGATGGCCGGGGAGATCCTCCCGCCAGCCATCCTGGATAGAAAAGAGGCCGAGAGACTTTATCAGTCCCTCGGCCCCCGGTCTGATCTGGATCGTGACCTTACCGCTAGACATCACAAATCTGAATGGCCTGGCGCAAGGAGGTCATCGGATCCCGTTTGGGGATGAACTCCTGTCCCACGAAACCTTTGTAACCAGCTTCCACCAGGGCTTGCATGATAAACTTGTAATTAAGTTCCTGAGTCTCATCGATCTCATTCCGCCCTGGAACACCGCCTGTATGGATATGCCCGATATACTGGATGTTATCTCTCAGGGTGCGGACCACATCCCCCTCCATGATCTGCATGTGGTAGATGTCATAGAGCAGTTTGAAGCGGTCCGAGCCTACCCGCTTCACCAGTTCAAATCCCCAGGGGGTCCGGTCGCATTGGTAATCTTTATGGTCGACCTTGCTGTTAAGGAGCTCCATGCAGACGGTGATGCCCAGTTTTTCCGCGAGAGGCATGATCTTTTTGATACCCACCACGCAGTTCTCCAGACCCTCCTCATCGGAGATTCCCGCGCGGTTGCCGGAGAGTACGATCATATTGGGGAGACCCGCCTTCTTGATCTGTGGCAATAACTCTTCGCTACCGGCGATCAACTTGGCATGGTTTTCAATACGGTTAAAACCATCCGGGATATTTCCTGGGCCATTGGGCATGGCACAGGTCAGTCCATATTTCTTGACGGTTTCCCATTCCGGGGGGCTGAGTAGCTCCACGGATTCGATCCCCATCGCGGTGGCATTCTTACAGAGTTCATCTAGTGGCATGGCGGAGAAGCACCAGGCGCTGACCGAATGGTGGATATTCCCTTTGAGGGCTGCCTTGGAGCTGGCGTTCTCCTCCGCCTGGGCGGAAGTGTTGGCCAACAGGGCTCCCGCAGCCCCTGTTACACCTGTGAGAATGGCCTGACGGCGTGAGATTGTAGATTGGATACCCATCTCTTCGCTCCTGTTCTTATGTGTCATGCAGGGTGGCGTGATGTAGTACCACCCAGATGCGATCTGTTCTAATCGATCTGCAGGATGGCTCCCTTAGCGGCGTTGGCCACCATCTTCTGGTAACGCCCCAGCCATCCGTAATTCATGCGCGGAGCGGGAGGAGCCCAAGACTTGCGGCGTTCCGCCAACTGCGTTTCGGAGAGATGCACCTCGAGCTTCTTGCCGGGGATGTCGATGGCGATGATGTCTCCATCCTGGATCAAGCCGATGGGACCGCCCTCGGCGGCCTCCGGCGAGACATGCCCAATGCAAGCGCCCGCTGTCCCGCCCGAAAAACGCCCATCCGTGACCAAGGCTACCGACTTCCCGAGGCCCACTCCCTTGATGTAGCTGGTGGGCGCGAGCATCTCCTGCATCCCGGGTCCGCCTCGGGGGCCCTCATACCGGATGATGACCACATCGCCCGCTTTCACCTTCTTACCAGGGATCTTCCCCAGGATACCCTCGCAGGCTTCCTCCTGGCTTTCGAAGATGACCGCCGGGCCTTCATGCACCAGCATCACGGGATCCACACCAGCGGTCTTGACCACTGCTCCCTCGGGGGCGAGGTTGCCATACAGAATGGTCAGACCCCCTTCTTTCGAGTAAGCCGCGGAGACCTCGCGGATACAGTGCCGGGGATCAAAACCAAATGCATCGCCCCCCACCTCGCGTACCGGTTGGATACGGTCGAGGAGCTCGCGGTCAGTACTCGTGTGAACCTCCGCCAGCTGCCCCTGGGCATCGATCGATACGAAACGGTCCAAACAGAGACGGACTGGGATGCTGTCCTTCCTCCACACCAAGCAGACCGGTTCTCCATCCAGCAACCCCGGTTCCGCCACCGTTGGAGTCGCTTGTTCTTCGAGTAGAGCCTGAAGCTTGGCTCCGATGGCCTCGGTACCCACGGTACGGCTGGAACCAGAGATAAGGGCTCCACCCACACCGAAATACTGCCCTAAAGCACGGCCATTTTGTTGATTACCGAGAAACGCGAAGGCCTCGGCGAATTGAAGTCTCTGCTCGAAAGTGGGTGTCATTGCTACTCCTCCCCAAAAAATCCTTTCACGATGATCTCGAATCCTATCAGGAGCGGCGGTATGAGACTACTACCCGCCCGGTCAGGACTAAACGTGAACCAGATATTGGCTCACATAATCCCGGATTCCGTCCTCGATACTGGTGAACTCGTTGGTGTATCCAGTGGCGCGAAGTTTGGTGAGATCGGCTTGGGTGTGGTACTGGTATTTGTCACGGATGCTCTCCGGCATTTCCGTGAACTGAATATCCGGTGTCCGTCCCATCGCCGTGAAAAGAGCGCGGGCCAAGTCCAGCCAGGTGCGCGCTTGTCCTGTACCGCAGTTGAAGAGACCTGACTGGTTTGGGTGATCGAGAAAGAAAAAGGCCACCTCGGCGGCATCACGGACATAGACGAAGTCACGCTTTTGTTCCCCATCCGCATAGCCCTCACGGTAGGACTTGAAGAGATGGATCTGTCCGGTTTCCTGAATCTGGAAGAAGGCTTTGTGGACCAGTGAGCGCATCGTGTCTTTGTGATCCTCGCCAGGACCATAAACATTGAAGAACTTGAGACCCACGATCTTGTTCAACAGGCCCCGCCGCCAGGCCCATAAATCGAAGACATGTTTGGAGTAACCGTATATGTTGAGTGGCCGCAGACGGGGTAGTTGAGCCTCCTCGTCACTGTAACCCATTTCTCCATCGCCATAGGTGGCCGCGCTGGAGGCATAGATGAAACGGGTTCCAGCGGTCATGGCCCACTCGCACAGCGACCGGGTGTAATGGTAGTTGTTGCGCATCAGGTAGTCCGCATCGCCCTCGGTGGTCGAGCTGCACGCACCCATGTGGAAGAGAGCTTGCACTCCCTTGATCTTGCCCTGGAGCACGAGATTGAGGAAATCTTGTTTGTCGAGGTAGTCCTCGAAGGATAGCCCGGACAGATTCCGCCACTTATTGGTCTTTCCCAGATGGTCGACCACAAGGATATTGGAGATCCCTCTCTCGTTCAGTTTGGCGGTCAGATGACTCCCAATAAAACCGGCTCCCCCGGTGACAACGAAACGGCTACGCATGATTTCTCTCTTTATAAGTGATACGGCGGTTCTTTGATCCCGATGGATATACAGCTGATCAATAGGCTACCCTTGGCTATACTTTACGGTAACCCCTCGCACTCCTATAGAAGGAAAGAGGGCTTTCCTTTACTCTTGGTGAAGTAGGATTTTTGAATTTGATGTTGGAGATTCACTTTATGAAACGAAATGGCTTTACCCTGATCGAACTCTTGATTGTCATCGCAATTATCTTGATCCTCATTTCCATTGCTTTACCCAACTTCCTGGAGGCTCAGATCCGGGCTAGAGTCGTGAATTCAGTGGCGGAGATGCGCTCACTGGAAACCGCGATTATGTCCTATGCCCTCGATCACAAACGGAACATGGGGGATAACATGGAGATCGGTGGTTCGGAAACTGCGGCGGGGGGCAAGTATGTGTATTCACAGCTCACCACGCCCACCGCTTATGTGAAGTCGATCCCACTGGATGAGTTCAATTCGGCGGATCGTGCCGTGGACGGTGCGGGCCAGGGCGCGGCGACACTGGATGCCCGGAACAATGTCTACCGCTATCATGGTGCATGCTGGCGTTGCAAGGCCGCTTACAATCCTAACAATCAGTGTGGGAAAAGGAGTGAGGTTTGTGATATGAAGGGTGGCCATGGGGTCATTAACGGTTACCCCTTCGATCCCCGGATTGCCTTTGCTGGCAATTGGATCGTGGTTTCACCCGGCCCGGACCGGAGTTATTTCTATGGGGAATGGATTATGTACAAACCGGAGATACAAATGAATGGAAACTCCCGGATCTACTCTCCCACAAATGGTACCGTGAGCTCTGGTGATCTGGCGGAATATAATTATTGATTTTTTCGCTCTTGTTGTGTTTGTGTTCCGTTTTTACCCGCTAGCGGCCTTCCCCTATGCGGAGTAAGGGGGTAGCACTGAATCGATTCGATGAAATGTAACAACGTTACTCATATATAGCTATCATTTTGGCGAAAGAGTCAAAAATGGACTATTTTTGGAGAATACTCCCCCAAAAAAGAAGTTAAAAGCAGATTTTTCCTGTACCTCTCTTCTTCATTTTGTTTACAATAACATCAGATAGATTGCTCATTTTCCTCATGGGGAGGTTAGCATCATGCGACGAAGAGGGTTTACCCTGATTGAGCTTCTGATTGTTATCGCCATCATCCTGATTCTCATTTCGATTGCCTTACCCAATTTTCTCGAAGCGCAGATCCGGGCCAAAGTTGCCAATTCCATAGGAGAACTGCGTTCCTTGGAGACCGCGCTTGTCTCCTACAGCCTGGATCACAAACGCCACCCGGGAGATGGATTTGAGGTCGGTGGCGGAGATTCGGAGGGTAACCGTTTTGTTTACTCGCAGCTCACCACTCCCAACACATACCTCAAGTCGATTCCTCTAGATGAGTTCAATGTCGCGGACCGGGCTGTGGATGATGCCGGAGCTGGCGTGGGGACACGCGATGTCAGGAACAATGTCTACCGCTACTACGCCGCGCGCTGGCGTTGCTTGGCGTCTGGCCCCAGCAATGGCCCCCCTAAAGGCCCAAATCCTGGAGAGGCGTGCGATGTAAAAAGCGGGCGGGGACTTGTCACCGGTTACCCCTTTGATCCTGAGCTCGCCTTTGCGGGGAAATGGATCGTGGTTTCTCCCGGACCAGACCGCAGCCATGGATATGGGGAATGGATCATGTTCAAGGCGGCGCTCAGAGGCGGGAATTCCCGTGTCTATTCCCCCACCAACGGCACTGTGAGTTACGGCGATCTGGCCCGTTATGGGAATTGATTGGTTAACATCTAGCGATTAAACGAACTGTGCCCGTGGATTCCCACTTTCGAGGGAATCCACGGCACAAGCACACCTTCAAGTTTTTCGACAGGCGACTGTCCGTTAACCACGCATCTCTTTAATCTTCGCGGCGGTTTCCGTGGCAATGCGCTGAATCGTGGCCCAGTCCTGCTTCTTGACCAAGTCGCTCTTGGCAATCCAGGTCCCCCCGCAAGCCAGCACGATGGGCATTGCCAGGTAAGCTGCCAGGTTCTGCTCATTAACCCCACCCGTGGGGATGAACTTCACTCCCGTGTGCGCATAGGGGCCCGACAGAGCCTTGAGCATACCCGCGCCGCCGGCCTGCTCGGCGGGAAAGAACTTGAGCGCCTTCAAACCGAAAGAAAGTCCTTTCTCGACCTCACCCGGGGTCATCACTCCAGGGAAGATGGGCAGATTGATGTCGATGGCCTTCTGCACAACAGTGGGGTTGAGACCCGGTGTGACCACAAACTGCGCCCCCGCATCACGCGCCGCCAAGAGGTTATCCACATTGAGAACAGTCCCCGCGCCAACAGTCGCCTCAGGGAGCTTCTTAGCCAACAGACCAATCGCCTCCGCCGCCGCTGCGGTCCGGAAAGTCACTTCCATCCCCGCCATTCCCGCTGCAAGCAGCGCCTCGCCCACTCGCAGGGCATCCTCCGCCTTGTCCACCACCAGAATGGAGACTACCCCCATCTTTCCCAAACGTTGTTGAAGATCACTCGACATATTCCATGCTCCTATGATTGATGTGGTTGATTACGTATTTCCTCCCCCCCCACCAGGGGGGAGGGAGAGAAAACACGCTAAAGCGTGAACAACATGCAAATCTCCCTCCCCCCTGGCGGGGGAGGGTTGGGGTGGGGGGGAGAGACTTGTGATAACACCCCAATAGCTGTCCCCATTCGCTCCCGGGACTCAATTCCTTTTCGATGGAGATAATGGTACGGATGACCTGTCAATTCAAGGGTGGTCTGGATGCAGAGGGAACAGCTGTGGCAACTCAGCCGGGTCCGGTTGACGTCCATACTCGCAGATCTCAAAGGTCTCGGCGAACTGGATCAGGGATGCCTTGACGGTTCCGTAGAGTCTCTTGAGCCTCTCCCCGGCCATTTTCGTGGACTGTTGAAGGATCGGGCTCCAAGTTTTCTTCAACCATTCCAGACGCCCTTGGGGATCTTTTGGTACTGTGCCGATCTGTCCATCCATCCAGGGCAGCCACTCATAGAATTGTGAGTCCATTGCATCCAGCATCGCCCACTTGGTCTCCATGACCGCATCGATAGCCACGGCTATATCGGGGCGGAAGGGAACGGGACGGGTGAAGGTGTCCATGAAATACAGGTACACCGGGGATTTTATATGGGGCATTTCCGGGCAGAGGAAGGGCACGCCGGTCATATAAGCGGTATCCTGTACGGCCTGGGAGGTAGAACGGTGGTCTGGGTGATAATCATTGGGACGGTGAGTCAGGACCAGGTCGGCCTTCCATTCCCGGATGAGACAGAGTACCTCCTTGCGGATCTCAAGCGTGGGCAGCAACTCGCCATCATGATGATTCAGCACCCGGCAGTGATACCCGCCCAGGTGTGCCGCGCGTTCTGATTCAGCTAAACGCCGCTGAGCGAGCTCCGCCCCATGAATCTTATGGTGCCCAATGTCTCCATTGGTCATGGAAACAAAGAGCACGCGATGTCCCAGACGCGACCAGAGTACCGCTGTTCCACCGGCGAAGAGCTCGCAGTCATCGGGATGTGCTCCAAAGCAGATGATGTTGAGCGGGTGCTGGAGGGAGTTACCCAAGCCGTTCGGCCTCCTCCTTGGCAATCTCAGTCCAACGGATCACCCGCGTGGGGTCATTACAGATTGTGTGGTTATCTTTCATGATGATCTCGACCACACAGCCCTGTGTGATCTCAAACGCCCCGCGAATGGTTTGGCGGATGAAGTCCTCATCGAAGGTGGGCATGGCCAGCGCGGCGGGATTGGGTTTCATCGAATAGACATAGTTGGCTCCGAGGTTCTCCGCCATCTTCTCCAGGTTCGCCCAGGGAGAAACCGAGACCCGGCGTAGGCGTGGGGTTTTCTTGACCACATGCCAACGGGAATCGAGTACCTCGCAGCAGCCATAACAGTTCAAGCCGAACCTCTCCAATACCGGTAGCTGGTACTGAAACACAAACTCCTCAAACATGGTTGGCGAGACAGTTCCTGTCTCCTGACTCTCGCAGAAGCCCCACATATCCATCGGGTGAACCTGCCCGTCACCATCCGCTGACTGAGGCAACTCCTTGGTCCAGCCAAAGCCTCCCGAGCCGACATACTCCCCACGGTTGTTGAGATAGAGCAACCCCTCTCGATCCAGGAAGTCGAGTTTGGCGAGATACCCATCGCGTAGAAAGGCCATCAACCGGTGCAATCCCCCGGGGTGATCGACCATGTCCCACATGATACGTTCGAGTCCACGCAGTTTGGCCAACATGTGGGTCATCCCGATGGACCACCACCAGGAGGTCTTCCGGCGGACTGTCAGCAGATCACCGAGGACCGCCTCCGCTTCCTCCAAGTGAGCATCGCTCTCCGCCCAGTCAATGGAGACGGTGGGGAAGTGCAAACCGGTCAGGTCCTCCAGATCGTTCAGTGGCGATTCCCAGGTGTAGGCGCCCCCTTGGACTCCCGGGTTGATGAAGTTTTCGTGGATTCCCCAGTCTGTTTCGGTGTAGACATGGGGGATATTGAAGAAGGGCTCGATGACCATGTCATCCCGCATGCGGCGTCCGGAAAAGACCCGCATCCGCAAGAGGAATTCCCATTGCCGGGCCAGAGGGGTTTCGCATTCCAGACTGCTGGCGGGGATGATCTCATTCCAGGAGTTTTCAGGATCGCAGAAGACCACAGGCCGGGTACGCCTCAGCTGGTTGTGGTCGAACCACAAGCGCCGCTTCTCCTCCTCGATAGGCCGGGCGGCTAGCTCAGCTGCTTCAGCCGCCCATTTCCTCAAGACAGACCGGTCATGTGGGGTGATGGACATTGTGAATGGAGCCTCCCTGATGGGGACTCCAGGGTTGTAACATCAGATGGCGAAACCTGCAACGGTCAAATTCAGGAGCCCCACTTGACCAGGTCACCCGAGCTGACGGTTCCATTGGTGGCGCTATAAACGGGCGCGGATTTTGCCTTGGTCACTTCGGGAGCATATCCTGCTTGGAACCATGGTTTGTACATCGCCCATTCACCAAAGTCATGGACACGGTTTGGCCCCGGTGACCAGATAATCCATTTTCCCAGAAAGTCGGTTTCATAGGTTGGTGCCTTGGTGCACTTCTCCGATTTTGGTACGGGGGTTCCTCCGAGGGCCTCACATCGCCACCAGGCGGCATAGTAGCGGTAAGTCTGGTGTTTTTCACTTCGCTGGAGGTTATTTGTGTCTTTATAGGCGCTGTGAAACTCGTCCTGAGGGATGGTGCTGAAGTATTTGATCGGGGAGGTGAGTTGGACCCAGATTCTGGGATTTTCCTCGGGGTAGTATCCACTTATGCCGGTCAGTTCAAAGCCATCTTGTGGATAGCGTTTCCAATCTTGGTAATAAGCAGAGATGGCGGATTCTATAGAGCGCATCTCTCCCATAGCATTGGTAATCTTCGCCCGCACCTGAGCTTCGAGGAAGTTGGGGAGCGCGATGGAGATCAGAATTAAAATGATGGCGATGACAATCAAAAGTTCAATGAGAGTAAAACCGAGGTTCTTCATGATACCACCTCGCATAGGATATACAGGGCGTGCGGGTAGAGCGCCTTACTTTATGATACTCCCGATTTGCATCTTTTTCACACCCTTGTCAGCTGAAAGTGTATGAATCCGTCCATATACAGTCAAGTTTTTCTACTTTTCATTCGAGTTAGTCTTCTGATACCTTGAATATCTGGGTTGTGTTGCCTACCGTTGAGCCGGTGTGGTTTCCATTGAAATTCTGGGGGTGAACTGACAATGCGTTTCTGTAGACCTGTGTGGATATCAGTCCTCATGTTAGCTGTGACGGTTCTTATATTAGGTATGCCAACCATGGCACAGGCTGAAAACGAGGGGCAACAGATGCAGTATTTCAAACCGGCGGAAGCCAACCGTTTTGTCGGTGATTGTATGCCCTTCTTTCATGAAGGGATCTTTCATCTCTACTACCTGCTGGATGAGAACCACCATTCCAGCCGTGAGGGACGGGGTGGCCACCAATGGGCTCATGCCTCCTCGCGCGACTTGGTTCACTGGGAGCATCATCCGCTCGCGATTGGGATCACCGATGACTGGGAGGGTTCGATCTGCACCGGTTCGACCTTCTATTGGGATAGCCTTTTCTATGGTTTCTATGCCACGCGCAAGATGGATTTTTCACAACACCTCAGTGTGGCTGTCAGTAAGGATGGTATTCATTTTGAGAAGAAAGAACCGCGTCTCTATGCCTCGCCAGAGGGGCCTTACATGCCAGGAGCATACCGGGATCCTTGCGTATTCCGTGATGAGAAGACGGGTCTGTTTCATCAACTCGTCACCGCTGAGCTGAAGGAGCCTGTCTATCCTGGACGAGGAGGGTGTCTTGCGCACTTGGTGTCGGAGGACCTGGTCAACTGGAAGACTGTCGAACCGTTCTACATCCCCGGCGAACATGGCCAACCCGAGTGTTCCAATCATTTCTTCTGGAATGGCTGGTATTATCTTCTTTTCAGCACCGATGGTCAGACTCAGTACCGTATGTCACGAGAACCACTCGGCCCTTGGTCCCGTCCCCCTGTTGACCGGATGGATTCATACATGGCGCGGGTGATGAAAACCGCCGCCTACACTGGAGACCGGCGTATCGGCGCGGCTTTCCTGCCAACCCTCGAGGGCAACAAGGATAATGGGGGTATGCAATGGGGTGGGCAGGTTCTGTTCCGTGAGATTGTGCAAGACAAGGATGGTTATCTCTGGCCTAAGTTCCCCGCCGAGATGATGCCTAAATCAGGATCACCCGTGGAACTCAAACCCACCTCTCAACCATCAGGAATCACCTGTGGTAAGGATCAAATCAAGGTCAGCGCCATGGGGGAGATGAATGCGATGAACTTCCCATCTATCCCGGTGAATGCACGGATCACCTGTGAGCTTGTGCCGATGGGAGCTTATGAGTTTGGTTTGGGATTACGCGCCTCCGCTGATTATGGGGCTGGGTATGACCTCCTCTTCACTCCCGCCCGTGAGAAGGTGGAACTCCGTCCCGGTAGCCTGATGGCCGATGCAGATGAGAATGCCCTGCGCTCCATCTACAGTGTGGAGGGTCTAGCGAAACCTATCCATGTCGAGATCATCATGCAAGATGACATCATCGATGTGGCCATCGAAACTGAGGCCCAGAAGAGGTGTCTGATCAACCGTTGTTATGATCAACACGGCGATCATCTGTTCCTGTTCGCGCGGGATGGGGAGGTGATGTTCAAGAACCTGGAGGTGTGTCC
>CAYRBI010000031.1:0-40121 GCA_964422415.1 uncultured bacterium
ACACCGGAAAATCGAGCTTAGACACCTGTCCGAATTTTGGGGAGTACTATATCCTTCTCGGAGCATCCGGTGGGGAATGGGGTGATTCCCACTAGGATCTGAGGAACTCATATGTCCGCCAAGCAAGCTCTTCGAGGGACTTCTCATCGGGTAGGGATATCAGCTGACTCTCCGTCGTTTCTCCAGACCAGACGACGGTCATTTCTCCATCGTTGAAGCATTCAATAAGGACATGTGCGCCAGGCTTACCGACCAGAATGCTAACTCCCCCATCACAACAAGGCATGACCGCCGGATCGCCTAAGTCGTGCTGTTTGAGTAGATTGACAACTTCCCTTGCATGATAGATCGAACTTCCATTGGGGGGATCTGCATCCTCACCATCCCATCCCTTTGTATATCTCTCAAGTTTCGACCACTTCTCATCCGTAATAATTAGATTTTCAATGTTCTTGATCGGAATACCTTCCATAACACTCCCAAAGGGGGTGTGAGGTATCGATAGGGATACATGGACACTTCCAGTAACGTGACGTGAAGGTTCTATCCGGTCGAATCGGTCATTTGTTTGTGAAGTTTTCATGGTGGAGATCCCAAGGAGGAGGACTACCAGAGGAGGAGTAGCATTTGTATTATTTAGAAATACGTTCATTTCTGCTTTCCGCCTGTGGCATTTTCCGCATTCTCGGCCTGTTGAATTTGTTCCAGAATCTCAAGTTGATCTTTCAGCCATCCAATAAGGCTCTTTGCCACATTGGAATCGAAGTAGATGACCGCCTGCACATCCCTAATTATACCAGCCTTTGTGACACGTTCCGTCTGTAATTCGTCACCCAAGGTACCCTCTTCCGTGACCCTATGAACAATCATCTGTGGGAGGGGTAACCTCTCTGAGAACACAGACATTGCTATTCGTCCGTGTGGTGTAACCCCACCAAAAACACCATCCATAGAGAGAGGCCTGAAATCCGATGTCTTGAGAAAATGGATGGGGATTTTTTCCGGCCTTGTAGGTGATTCCATGTACGATGTGTTCTCCATGGGACTCTTCTCCTATAATCCTTTCGGCCAGTGTAACGAGGTCTGTGAGATTTGCGAAGATCAACCACCGAACCTCTCAGTTGACTCATTCTGCCCACTCGACAAACGATCTCACCAAACCATTCGCAACGGTTCCTCTCTGATCCACACCATCTTTTATGGTGTACTTCTACAGATCAGTTCTATGCACTCAGTCCCTCTTTCTCATAGCTTCTGCCTCTGTTGACGTGGACCTGGCACTCACGGGGCTGGTTGTTCCGCCTGAACCACTTCCTCCTTCTTGATTGAAACTGTAAGCATCGCCGGGATCGCGGTTATGCTGAGCTGGAAACCATCGAAAGAGAGGGTCCTTGATTGGAGAGTCTCTAGGTTTGTGGTGATTTGCTCCAGAACCAATCCGGTCCGGTCTTTTTCGATTCCGATGGCTCGCAGAGACAATGTCAGGGCTAGGATTGCGTTCTCTGCTGACCATTTCTTTGTGTCTTGGGGGATAGGGCAGAGAACTGAGAAGATCTCTATTTGGTCATCGCAGAGGACCAGTTCATAACCGGGACGTTCCACTTCGAAGGCTGAGTCATAGGCAATTCGCCCATCCGGGAGGGATCGATTAGTCCATTCGATGGCAGCTACGCGAGAAGCCACGGCCGTAAACTCCGGATCAAGAAGGGTGGGCTGTGACAGGATACGCCGGAAATAGCAATAATCGACGCCAAATTTTTTACTGGTTTTCGGGTGGACCGGGCCAGGTACAGGGGTTTTGGTGCGGGTGGTTGTTTCCGTGTGGGTGGGGGTTGGGGTGATTGTGGGTGTCTGAGTGTGGGTGGGGGTGGCCGTGATGGTTGGGGTGTTGGTAATAGTTGGAGTGAGAGTGATGGTGGGTGAGAGGGTGGGGGTTGGAGTGGGTCCGGAGGGGGGGATGAACTCAACCCGTTGAATGCCATCTACCTCGGAGATCTGGCCAGTTGTGGCGGATTTGAACACTACCAGGAGACCATTCAGGGAGGGTTCAATCGAGACAATCTTGGCATCTTCGCTGACCACCCAGGTTCCCTTGGCTTCATAAATGCGCCAGGTGGAAGGAGTGTAGGAAGTATCGGCGGCATGGAGTTGGGCCGCAGCCAGGAGAAGAAGGAAGGCAAGGCGTTGCATTAAAAAAACTCCCTTTGGATGGTTGAAAATCCCCGTTGTTCCCCATCAGGCTTGGGGGCAGATCCTCGCTCCGGATTCTCTGTCAAAATCAACAATCCAAAACACCAAAATCCCCCGAGGGGCGGACTGCACCCTTCATCGAAAAACCGGGGGAGTGTGGCTTAAGTTTCCAAAGGGGTGGGCGAAAAGTCAATCAGAAAATTCCTTCTCTGTTAGTCCACGCGGTTGGAGTGGATGGTAGGCACGACTGAGCTAGGTCACCGGATTGCTTTATGGATTATTCAGTGCAAGGCCGCACAATATCCGTTTCGGCACCTTCTTCAGTGACTGCATAGGTTCCTTTATCAACTTCTTTGCCTTCGGCATCCAGGAGGGTAATACAATCTGGTGTGTCGTTATTGAAAATCGATACACCGGATTGGTTTACAAGTTCTAGTTCTGTTTCAGCCGGGAGGGTGCCGGATAGAAGGATGACTTGTTCGGTTTCATTTTCATGATCGATTATCTTCCATCCAGTTAATGTGACAGCGTTATTGGTGTTGTTGATAATCCAGATCTTCTCGCCTTCTCCTGTGCTGTCATCGTCTCCTTGTGAGTCCGGTAGAATCTTGAAAAGTACAACCCCATTTGGTGTAGGTACGGGAGTTGGAGTCGGTGTCGGTGTGGTGGCCGGTGTGACATTCGAGGTCCATTTGAGTTGTATCCAGCGTCCCGCCGCGGCAGGTCCATCGTAATAGCCCTGATAGATGGCTCCACCCTTAATCAATTTGATGATGTCTCCACCCACATCGAGTGTTCCATCGGGAAGACTCACATACGCATCTTCGCCAGGGCCGAGGAAACCGGTCAGCGAGACACTCTTTCCCGAAGAGACCGCGTAGATCGAACGGTCCTCGAGGGTTGTACCCGCATCCCCCACATTGGCGATCCGGATCTGTTGGCTTCCACTGCCAATTGGATTGGGAAGGGCGCGCCACAGGGACACGATGGGACCAGGACCGAGTGGTGGAGTGCGCGCCGGTGTAGGAGTGATAGAGGGAGTGGGTGTCAAGGTGGGAGATAGACCGAATACAGCATGGATCGGCACGCAAAAGAATATGAATGATATGACAAGAAGGCGAAACATACCGGTTAAGGCTCCCTGAAAAAGAAATGTGAAGAATCACCCAGCTGATTTGGATGTAGATCAATGCCCCTGCTGCTCTGTATATTATGCATTCGGGGTATGTGATACAAAAAGGTACCCCGAGGCATTTACAGTCTTATCGACGCTGGAATGGAGTCGCTTGAGACTATTTCCTGTTACGATTTTCGATCCCTGTAACCTGGAGTAAGTCTATGATCAAAGGGTTTTCAAGTATCAGCTAATGGATGACTTCAACTCACATGTCATATGTGGATAGGGAGGGTGGAAAGAAAATCGACAAGAACTCGAGAGGAAGAATGGGAAATGTCAGTGGACTGGGCCAACCTGCCTGATCACTCCACCCCCTCCTCCCCAAACGCCTCAATTAAGTGTGCATTCACCGATTCGATCACCTTGAGGACCACATTCCAGTCCAAGCGGAGCGTGTGAGCGACCCTACGCGCGTCCATTTCGAGCTGCGTATCCGCTTTCCCATCCTCCGCAGGCTCAAAGGCACCCGTCTCGAGGAGCTGGCAGTAGGCTTTCCAAACAGCCCGCACCACCCGTTCATCTTTGCCCGCCAGGGAAGCCACTTTCTGGAAGTTAATCGGAATGAGGTCCGCTGGCATCTCCTCGGGAGCAACTGGCAGGGGAGCAGTTGTTTTGGGTGTTTCGGTGGGAATCGGCTTCTCCCGCCGCCAGCGGCGTAGCCGCTCCGCACGCCGTGCCGCGAGCATCTCCTCCCCGCGTTCGGCGATATGTGCCGGTACCGCAACCTGTGGAAGGCCCTTGGTACGGTACCCTACAAAGCTCATGGGACGGACATACACCTCTACCAGGCGCCTCTGTTCGCGCAATTCCTGGCAGAAGTCCAATAACCTCTCGACGCCAGCGGGATCGATGTATTCACACTCGTAGAGGTTCAAACGAATACCCTCTTGAGCAAGGGCCCGTGCACGCTCCAACGCTGGTTCCACCTCGGGGGTACAAGTGATGTCATAGGCCCCCACGAAGGAGACCACTATTAATTCCTGATCGCGATGTAATTCAACCTTCAAGTTGCCCATGGTTTGCATATCCGTGGGGTTATCATAAGGCAAACAAGCCAGGATGGTATCGGGAGTGTTCCGCTTAACAATAAAAAGTCAGCCCTGTTCTCAAAAGCCCCTTTCCGCAAGTACCCTTGTCACCCTTCCCATGAGAGCCAAGTGGTCATATGGAAAAAAGTGGTTCAGACCTAGCCGTAAGCCAATGATCTCGAAGTGGTCACTCTGAGCAACCTCCAACACCTCTCCCCAGGTTCCCGAGACCTTGCTGACCTGTCCATCATTGGCTCCACCATGCATACGGAGCAAGAGGTAAAGTGACCACATCAAGGGTGTACAGGTCCATAACCGTGTGATGGCCGGGATCGAGAAATACGAGACATCCTCCCGGTTGGGCAGCTCGTTGTTGAGACGTGCCATGTTTTTCTCGGAAAGGTCATGGATGCCGGGCATCCACCGGACGGCGCCTTGATGAATGAGGGGGAGGGTTTCCACTATGTCCGCGAGCCAGGAGCCCCGGTGAGGAGAGGCGATGGTGGTCAGTGTGGCGATACGGTGTTCTGGATCAAGGCGTGCGGCCAGATACCTTCCATCCACACCCCCCATCGAATGTCCCACCAGGTTGATCCGGGAAGTGCTCAAGACCGGATGGTTCTCGATAAATGCGGCGATCTGGCGGGCACGGTATTCAATGGTTTGAACTGGGTGAACCGCGATGGTATAGACTTGATTACCGGCGGCTTGGAGGTATGGGACAACGCCACGGAAATAAACTAGACGCACAGGTCCAATATGCTGCTCTACAAAGCCGAACAGCCCATGCAAGAGCAGGATGGGATACCGGCACTTCTCCGCGCCGGTTTCAGTCGTCCGTGCTGCCGATAAGCTCGTTGGCTCGCTCCACGATCAATCTCAGATCGAAGGGCTTCTCGAGATAAAAATAAGCGCCCTTGTCATATGAGAGCATCTGGTCCATCCGCGAACCCTTTCCTGAAATGATAATGACTGGAATCTCCTGTGTTTCCGGGCTGGCGGCTAAGGCATCCAGAGCCTCCAGACCGTCTTTCTCGGGCATGACCAGATCCATCACGATCAGGTTGGGCCGCTTTTCGTGGGCGAGTTCGAGGCCCTCCCGGCCATTGACTGCTGTCAGAACCTCAAAGTTGTGGCGTTCAAGGTATCCCGTGAGCATGTCACGGGTCTGCTCTGAATCATCCACTACCAGGATGGTCCCCTCTTTGGTGGCTTCAGCCACGGCAAGATCCTTTCCCCTTAACTGACTGATACGGCATGGTACTTCGAGCACCTTCACCCTAACCATGGAAGCGGTGAATGTCAAGAAAACCAATGCTTTTGATTGATTTTTATCGCTCTTTTTGTAACTTTTTTGTTGACAGCAGGGGGGTTGAATTCTAATGTCTTGGTGGTTTCTGTATTATTTCTATCCAGTGGGGAGGTTTTGAATTGATGCGTATACGTTTACTTGCTTCACGGACTTCCGGAATGGGTTTCACGCTGATTGAACTTCTCATTGTCATCGCCATCATCTTGATTCTTATCAGCATCGCCCTACCCAATTTCCTGGAAGCGCAGCTCCGAGCTAAGATCACCAGCACGAAGGGGTGTCTTCAGGCCTACCGGATTGCTCAAGAGGGCTATCACACCGATTTCAAACAGTACGTTCCTGATGTCGATGGCAGCGAACTCGTGCGTGGATTGAAGAACGTCAAGTATTCCGACCGTTATGCAATTGGCGCGAAAATCGATTGTGGAGCCAGTGAAATCTGTACTTACCGGATGTTGACAACTCCCATCCCATACATGAAGAGACCCTGTTACGAAATCTTCTACCAGTATGATACCAAGGTAACCAGCAAGAAGATCAACTTTTTCGAATATGCTACCATCTGGGCTCAAGGAGCTGGGCCGGGTGGTGGTTATGATACCTATGAAGCCGGTTCCAGGTATGGAATCGAGTATGTCTTCGTGAGTGTCGGACCGGACCGGGCTTATAATTTTAATTACTCAAATTCGGCCTGGGAATACATTGGAAGCCGCCAGTTTTATGGCCCTTCACCGGGATACAGCCCAACTAATGGAACCCTCTCCGTGGGCGATATCATCGTCTCTAACCGGGGACACGAGGGGTAAAGACCTCACTCCCCCGCCAGGGGGGAGGATGCAAAGACGCACTCAAGTGTGAACTCCAAACAACTCCCTCTCCCCTGACCTGGGGAGAGGGGGGACTGGGGTTGGTTCCTCACGACCCTCGTTTTAAACGGATGTACTCCATAGCAACCTTGAGATCTTCCAGGGCCTCACAGACTGTGCAGGGTGCGGGGCGGTCACCACGGATGGCAGCCAGGAAGTTGGCGGCTTGGTTGAGCATGGCGTGGCGGCGCGGAAGAACCGGCGTTTCCGTGATGGGGGCTAGTTCTTGGGTAGAGTCACGCATAATGGTTACCCGGCCGGGGAGCTGGGAGGCCAAGGGCGCCGGGAGTTCCACCAAGACATACCCATGCTCGAAACCTACCAGATAACTTTCATCCCAACCATAACGGATCTCATAGGGCGCCATCTCCAGAGTCACGGTCACTCCACTGTGGCTTTCCCCAGCCAACAATGCGCCTGATGATGAGGCATAGGTGACCTTGTAAGGCTCTTGAAGGAGGAACCGGAGGGCGTTGACTTGATGGATGTAGTAGTTGACGAAAGAGTTGTATTCATTGAAGGAGGCCTGATCCATGTTCTCCGGTTTGGATTCCATTTCAAGGATGGGATAGATTTCTCCAGAGTCACAATATCCTTGATTGCCACCCGCCACCCAGTCGCCTGGCGGCATGGTCGCGCGGACCAGACGCATCGCTCCATACTGTCCCGACTCTTTCCACTCGCGGATGATCCTCACGGCGTATTCCATCGCCATGTCAGAGCGCTTGTGGTAACCCACCATATAGAGGGTCTGGAGTTCTTCGGTCAAGGCTGCCAACTTCGCTCCGGATTCGACTGAGATCGCCAAGGGTTTCTCGGTGAAGAGTGGTATTTTACGTTTGAGAATATCCGGCAGTAGCGAGACATGGTGAGAGTAAGGTTGGGAGGCGACAATGCCATCCAGTTCGCATTGATCGAGCATTTCTAGGTGGTTCTTAAAGACCTTGGGCACTCCATACCGTCGTGCCACCTCTTGTCCCAAATGGGGACGCAATTCCGAGACCGCCGCTACCTCGCACTCAGGTAGAGCCGCATAGTTTCTCAGATGAGCCATTTGGCCCATGAAACCTACTCCCACAAAGCCAATCCGAAGTTTTGACATTATAAACCCCCCTCCATGCCGGTATTTCGTTCTTTCCGGCGATGTGAATTTATGCGCGGATTATCCACTGTTCACAAGGGGAAATGATAGGTACCAGATGTGAGACAAGCGAGTGGGCGGGATTGACCTCAGACCAAGGAGCGGATACGCTTCTTCACTGAAGAAGGTGAGCCAAGCCCGGGTGGTGGAATTGGCAGACACGTACGTTTGAGGGGCGTATGGGGCAACCCATGCGGGTTCAAGTCCCGCCCCGGGCACCACACCTCACCTTCCCATCTATCCCTCCCTCCCAGCGAGTCCGGTCTTTTCAATGATGCCCGAGGCTACCAAGAGATCCCCCGCATACATGGCCATCACCTGCCCGGGTGTCAACGCGCGTTCTGGGGATGTGAATCGCAATTGAAGCCGGTCCGTTCCCACCTCTGTAACCATGACCTCTGAACCGGGATGACGATAGCGCGGCATGGCGGTCAGAACCTCCCCCATCTGGAGTGGACGGAAGAGATTGAGTTCAGAAACCTCCACTGTGCTGGCCAAAAGGTCTTCTTCACCTCCAATCACCACCCGGCCAGTCTGAGGATCCAACTCGACTACATAGAAGGGACCGCCCGATAGACCAATCCCTTTACGCTGGCCAATGGTATATCCCTCGATTCCATTGTGATGAGCCACCACTGTCCCTTCACGAGTGACAATATCTCCAGGTTTTTCAGGGGTAAGAGCCATGCGGTAATTCAAATCATGTGCGAAACAGAGATCCTGGCTTTCCCCCTTCTCCGCGGTAACCAGCCCGGAACGCTGGGCTAAGACGCGCACTTCTGGCTTTGTCATCCCACCGAGAGGAAAGCGCAGGGAAGGGAGGGACGCCGGATGAATGGCTCCCAGGAAATAGGTCTGGTCTTTGGTATGGTCCACCGCCCGGCGGAGATAGCGCCGTCCCTCCCGCTCCTCGATCCGCGCGTAATGCCCCGTGGCCACCGCCTCGAAACCGAGTCCCGCCGCCCAATCCAGGACATATCCGAATTTGACCCATTGGTTACAACGGTAACAGGGGTTAGGGGTGCGTCCCGTGTGGTAGTCCTCCGCGAAGTTCTTGAGGACCGTGCGTTGAAAGAGATCCTTGCCATTTAGGGAGTAATGGGGGATTCCCAGGGAATGAGCCACGCAACGTGCATCCTCCACATCCCTTAGTGAGCAACACCCCCCGACCCGTTCCGAATCAGGTGGCGCGTCGGCCAGACGTAGAGTCACTCCGGTGACTTCATGCCCCCCTTCTCTGAGCAAAACAGCGGCCACACTGCTGTCCACCCCGCCACTCATCATTACCAGAATCTTTGCCATGGTGAGGTAGTGTGGGGCTTGCCCCACCACTTTGGAGAATCATCCAAACCCCACGGCGGGGCAAGCCCCGCCCTACAGGGGCCCCGGAGTTCACCTCCGGGGCTAGCTGTTGGGATCTCAGGGATTAGCTGGGAATGAACCAATTACCCTCTCTTCGCTACTTCCGCCTTCATGAAGGCGAGGGCGTCCTTGGCGAGGGTTTCCTCGTCTTTGTACATACGCCGCCAAATCTTGGTGGCGGCCACTAGTTCGGGGATGGCCTGACTGAAAGCCTCGACTGTCATCCACTTGTCATAACCCACTTCCTTGAGGGTGTCGAAGACCTCTTTCCAATGGACCTGCCCCTGGCCGGGGGTGCTGCGGTCGTTTTCGGAGATGTGGACATGGGCTAGTACTGGGTTGATGCAGCGGATCGAGGCGGCCATGTCTTTTTCCTCGATGTGGCTGTGGAAGGTATCCCACATCGCACGGCAATTGGGGTGGTTGACCGCATTCACAAAGGTGACCATGTTCTCGGCGCAGGTGAGAAGGTAGCACTCGAAACGGTTCAGGAACTCGAGGGCGAAGGTGACACCATGCTTGCCGGCATACTCGGAGGCTTCCCTCATGCTCTCCACCGCCCGGTTGAATTCCTCCTTGGTGGCGTCCTTTCCACTGAAAACTCCAATACCGGAGTGAAAGGGACCCGCAACCACTTTAATTCCAGCCGCCTCGGCGCAGTCGACACCGCGCTTGTTGGCGTCGACACCTTTCTTACGCACCGCTGGGTCTGGGCTCATCGGGTCATCCTCCGCGCTACGCACCAATGTGCCGGTACGCTCCAGGCCGATCTTGTCCAGTTGTTTCCCCAAGGCCGCGAAACGGTCTGGATTTAAATTGAAAATCGGGAGCTCAACCCCGTCGTACCCCATTTTCTTGATCTTCTCAAAGAGCGGCAGATAAGTCTCACCGGTTGGATCCCCGGTCCATAGCAGCATGTTCAGTCCGAATTTCATAACAATTGCCTCCGGCATATTTTACGAATGGCATTCATTCGTTCGCAAGTGTAAATCTCCCCTGCCCCGAATCCAAGGATGCGGCACCTATCCCCCAGCTCCCCCTCCTAGCCCCCACAGGGTGAGAGAGGGTGGGGGGAGGTCTTCCCAATCTTGACACCCGAAACTCCCCCCCATAAGGTAATCTCATGATCCGGTCTCAGTCCGCCCGGATCGACACATTCAGTGTGTCCAGCCATCCGAGGATTGATCAGCGAAATATGCCCCTTGTGCTCGTAGTCCTCAGTCTGCTGTGTGTACTCAGCCCCAATGGGGCGGCACAGGCAGCCGACCGTTACCTGAGTCCCCGTCTCGACCCAGCCAAGTTCATGAAATCTGGTGACCTCAAGGAGGGCATGACCGGCTATGGCCTGACAGTCTTCCGGGGGATCAAGATCGAGCGGTTCGAGGTCGAGATCCTGGGTGTTCTGGAGAACGAATACTCGGAAACTAACCTCATCCTAGCGCGTTGCAGCGGTGGGCCACTCGCCAAGACTGGGGTCATCGCTGGAATGAGCGGCAGCCCTGTCTATGTCGAGGAGAAGTTGATCGGGGCGTTGGCCTATGCCTGGCCCTTTACCACCGAGGCTATCGCTGGCATCACCCCCATCGAAAACATGCTCCCGGTGTTGGATCTGCCGGCCACTGAACGCGCTCCCAGTGATGGCGATATCAAGAAAGAAGGTATGGGGGCGGTACCCTGGAGTGGAGAAGATCCCGGCTCCATGACCAACTCCACTCCCCCTGATTGGCCCAACCGTCTGCAATCCTTTCTGCGCAAGGATTATGAGGGCGCGCTGACAGGTGGTGTGGTTACCACCAATGTGAATGAGGGCGAGGAATTCTCCGCGCCACGAACCCCCACCTGGACCTCTGGGTGGACCCAGTGGTGGCAGGCCCCCTTGAATGCGCCACCACAGACCGGTGCGCGTCAAGGGTGGATCCCCCTGGCCACACCCCTCGCCATGGAGGGGGTTTCGAATGAGGTCTTCAACCGCATGTCCGCGCTCTTCCCCGGCATGGGCTTCCAGCCCGTGGTGGGAGGATCGGTGGGATCGGCCACGGTGGAAGGGATTAAACTCGAACCGGGCGCGGCGCTGGGAGTGAGTATGGTCAGCGGTGACCTGAATCTGACCGGCATCGGTACAGTCACTTATGTCGAGGGCGATCATATCCTCGGTTTCGGACACCCCATGTTCCAGGATGGCCCGACCGACCTGCCCATGACCACGGCCTACATTAATGCCGTTCTCCCCTCCAGCCGTATCTCCACCAAGATGGGGGGACTGATCAAGGTGGTCGGGACTCTTGAACAGGATCGTCTCCCCGCGGTGGGGGGTACAGTGGGTGGGGTTCCAGCCACGGTACCCTTCCGTGTTCACATCCGTAATGAACAGGCGGGAGTCGACCGCGAGTTCAACTATGATTTAGCCTCGCACCGCTTTTTCACTTCCCGCTTCGCCTTGTTGTGCGTCCTGGATGCCTTCGATGCGGCCACGCGCGGGATGCGTGACTCGGCCTCTGATTACACCCTCACCGTGAATCTGAAAGGCCGTCCCCCAGTGGTGCTGACCGATCAGATTTCATCTGCTATGGGAACCTCCTTTGAGATTGCCATGACTCTCGGCTCGGTGGTGGATCTGCTCATGCAGAATCCCTATGAGAGCCTCCGGATCGAAAGTCTGGATCTGCAAGTTCAAGCGGTAGACCGCTTGCGCCGTGGCACGCTGGAGTGGATCCGTGTGGACCGTCAAACAGTCGAGCCGGGAGAGACCGTGACAGTTAGCGTAGGGGTACGTCCCTGGCTGGGTGAGTTGGAGGTCTACCAGCGTGCGCTGCGAATCCCCACGGATTATCCACCGGGGCAGATCCAGCTCTCGGTGACCGATGCCATGGGTTACATCGCGGAGATCCAGCGCCGGAATCCGGACCGTTTCCGAGCGCGGAATATCGAGGATGTCATGCGCCTGTTGAATGAGGTCTACCGTAACGACCAGCTCTTTTTCACCCTGGCGGCCATCGCGCCGGGTGTTTCCATGAATGGGAAGGAAATGTCCAACCTACCCTCCTCGGTCTTGCGGGTCATGGCCGACTCCGCCGAACGAGGCATTGGGATGGTGATTTCAAATAAACCAGTGATTCAAGACCGCATCCAGGTGGCCGCCCCGCTGACGGGGAGCCAGGTCCTTCTGGTCGAGGTTGAACCTCGGCGGGCTGACCGTCTTAATTGAAGTGGGGATTGATCCGATGACTTGTCGAATGCATGCCGTATCCATGTCCGGAGCAGTATGTCTCGTGTCCGTGTTGTGCCTGCTAGCCGGGGTGTCCCATGCGGTGGCCCCCGAGGTTTGGAATGTCAGCGATTACAGCGAATTCGCTGAGGGCGAGGCCGAGAATGTCTCGATCATTCACCCCGGCCAGATCCACCTGGCGCCCTCCATCAAACCCTTTACGAAATTGGCCGATCCCGCCATCTGGAGCATGATCCAATCGCCTGATGGCCAATCTCTATACCTGGGCACTGGCAACAGCGCCAAGGTCTATAAGGTGGCCACTGCTCCCGAAGCCACAACCGCCGAGGCCAAGCTCTTTGCCGACCTGGATGGCAATGCCATTTATTCGATGCTGGCTGGCTCCAATGGGGATCTCTTCGCGGGGGTCTCTCCAGGCGGGAATGTCTACAAGATCAATGCGGATGGGGCTGTAACTCTGATCGGTGCGAGTGGGCAGGATTACATCTGGGCCATGGTCCAGGATGCCACCGGCGACCTGGTTCTCGCCACGGGCGATAAGGGGCAACTGGTGCGCATGACCCTCGCGGATGGTAAAACCAAAACCCTCTGTAAGACTGGCGAGAAGCACATCCTCTCTCTGGCCGCGGGCAAGGATGGCAAGATCTTTTTTGGTACTGCCGCCAATGGCTGGGTGGCCGAGTTCGACGGCGGCAAGGACTTCCGGGTTCTTTATGATTCCGAATTGAGCGAGGTGAAGTCCCTGGCATTGGATGCCGAGGGGAACCTCTTCGCGGGTATTGTCCCCACTGTCCCGCTCGAGGCCAAACGCGATACCCCGCAACCGGCCCAAGCTCCGGCACCCCCCAAGGCCGATAAATCCTCCGAGATTGTGAAGATCAGCCCCAATGGCCAGGTTCGTGTCCTCGATAAGACCCCCTCCGCCGCTGCCAATGCGCTGTTTGTCCGTGAGGGAGGCCTGCTGGCCGGTACCGGAGATGAGGGCAAACTCTTTCAGATAGGCTTCCGCGATGAGCTGGACCTGCTTTTCGACCTGGATGTCAGCGAGATTCTCGCGATCATCCCGCGTAATCCGGATGGCCTGTGGCTTGCATCGGGTAATCCAGCCAAGGTATTCCTGCTGCCGGTTGCCACCAGCAAGGGGGGGACCTTTGCTTCCAAGGCTCAGGATACACAGACTGTCAGCCAGTGGGGTGAGATGACTTGGATTGCCTCGGTTCCCGAGGGAGTGACCCTTGCCTTCCAGACCCGATCGGGTAACTCCAAGGAACCCGGGGACACCTGGAGTGAGTGGTCCACACCGTTCGATAAACCCGGCAAGGTGACCAGCCCGGCGGCGCGTTATCTCCAGTGGCGTGCCAAGTTCGGCGGCTCGACGGATGGCAAGACCGCCACCATTCAGGAGGTGGAGGTAGTGCATCAGCCACTGAATCGTCCACCACATATCGACAAACTTCAGGTGGGGGACAAGAGTTCCTCCTCCTCCGAGGCGGGAACAGGCGCGCAGGCCGCCAAGACTAATGGAGCTGCGGCCAAACCAGCTGCCGCCGCCAAACCTGCTGGTGAGGGTGCCGCCACCACCAGCAACGCCTCAACCCTGGCGTTGGTCTGGCAGGCTACCGATCCGGATGGAGACTCCCTTCTCTCCGCGTTGCATTACCGCCGTGTCTCCGAAACCCTCTGGAAGGAGATCGAGGATGACCTGAAGGTCTCCAAGTTCTCCTGGGAGGTGGGGAACCTGCCGGATGGGGAGTATGAGGTGCAGCTCACCATCTCCGACCGTCTGGCCAATCCCCCCGGTCTGGCGGGCACCGATGTCTTCCAGTCCGAGCCGGTGCGTATTGACAAAACCGCCCCCGAGATCGCCGGGTGGGATAACCAAACCCTTGGCGCGGGCACCTTCTCCACCGATGTCCGTGTGGCAGATAAGCTCTCACGTATCAAGTCCGCCGAAGTGATCCTGGATGGCGAAGAGGAGGATCTGATCTCTCTGCTGCCCGCCGATGGCATCTTTGACTCCAAGGAGGAGACTTTCAAAGTTTCCCTGGAGGGGCTGTCCTCAGGCGAGCACTCCATTGCGATTCGTGCGGAGGATGAGGAAGGGAACACCGGGTCTGATTTCCTGGTCTTTGTGATCCCGTGAGTGCTGTAGAATCAAACCCGCTGGAGGTCTATGGCCTTGCGGTCGGGATGTTGGAGACGAACTGCTATCTGGTGATCGACCGCTCCAGCTGTAAGGCGGTGATCATCGATCCCGGCGCGGATCCGGACCTGATCTGCGAGTTATGTACTGCCCACCGGGCCGAAGTGACCCTGATTCTTAACACCCATGGGCATGGGGATCACATTGGAGCTAATGGAGTCCTCAAAGCACGCCTGGGTGTGCCCATCGCCATCCATGCGGCGGATGCGGATTGCCTACCGGACCCGATGGTGAATTTGAGCGCCTATTTCGAGCCGGTGACCTCGCCGCCGGCGGATGTGTTGCTTGTGCATGGCCAGGAAATCGAAATCGGCGCGGCCACTATCAAGGTCTTGAGCACCCCCGGCCACAGTCCCGGTTCGGTCAGCTTCCTGGGTGATGGCTGGGTAATCTGTGGCGATGTCATTTTCCGTGGCTCCATCGGACGCACCGACTTTCCCCGCTGTAACTCCGAAGATCTGCAACGGAGTATCCGCGAGCAACTCATGCCCCTTCCGCCAGATACCCTCGTCTACCCCGGTCATGGTCCCGCTACCACAATCGGGTACGAGAAGGCGAATAATCCGTTTCTGTATTGAGGGTAGACTGCTTCTCCCCGTTTGTTGTTCATGCTTTAGCATGTGGGTTTCGTTTATTTCTTAGTCGTGAGGCGATATAACATGTTGAAGCATGAACAACATACGAGGACATGCTGAAGCATGAACAACATACGAGGACATGCTGAAGCATGAACAACATACAGGGACATGCTAAAGCATGAACAACATACGGGTTGCTCCCCCTCTGCCAGCTAAAAAAAACTTCATCTCCCGCTATCCTGCCCATTATGAAACGGAAGACCGCACGATTAACCTTGTGGATCATTACCATTCTGGGAGTGGTGGGGTTTTGCCTGGCACTAGAGTCCTACCGTGAGTTTGGACGCTCGATGATGGGCGAGAAGACCTGGTGCTCCTTCGGTGAACTCTCTAGTTGCCAGAAGGCCTTCGAGAGCGATTACTCGGTGATGTTTGGCAGGCCGATCTCCCTGTATGGGGCGGTAGCTTATTTCCTGGTGGCCGCCATTGCGGGGCTGGGATTGTTCAATGGCGGGCCTTATCTGCTGGCCTCACTCTTCCATCTCGCGCTCATGTCGGTGGCGTTGATTGGGGCTACTGGTTATTTCGCCTGGGCGCTCTTTTTCCAGGTGAAGACTCTGTGTGTGTTGTGTTTGAGTGATTACGCCGTCAATCTCTCTATCGCTGCTTTGACTTTCCGGGCCTGCTGGAAGGTACGTCCTCCCTTCCAGTCTCTGGTGCGTTGGGATTTCCGTTCCATGTTTGGATCCCGAAAGGGTTTCACGCAAACCGTGGTCATGCTGGTGCTGATTGGGATCTTAGGCGGAGTGGTGATCCATGTTGAGCATTGGTATTACTTCTTTTCCCGGGACTTCGACAAGGTACTCAGTAATAAGATTGCGCGTGTCGATACTCCCTGGGCGCGCACCTTCCCCACCGTTGGTCCCGAGGATGCTCCCATCCAGGTGATCTCTTTCGGAGATTACGAGTGTCCCTTCTGTGATGTCATGAAGATCACGTGGAATGAGATCATGAATGAGTATCCGGGGTTGATCCGCATGACCGCGGTCTTGCATCCGCTCAACCGGGATTGCAACTTCCTCGCGGTCGATAACACCTCTCATGCCTTTGCCTGCCGTGCGGCGTACCTGGCCCTGGAGGTCCTCGAGAAGAAGGGCGACAAGGCCTTCTGGTCTATTCATGATGAGCTGTATAGGAATGGGCAGAACCTCTCCAACGAGCTCTTGACTGAGATGGGAACACGTTATGGTCTCACCCCGGAGGAACTCGAGGCGGTATGGGCGAAGAGCACCGCGCGCGATGGACTCAAGAAGCACCTGCAGATTGCGGATGTGCTTGCTTTCCCCGGCCTTCCCAACAATGTGGTCAATGGGATTCAGGTCCAGGGTTATGTTGAGAAGTGGGCCCTGATGAAGATGCTCAAGGCTGAAATTGACCGGAAGGGTCTGAAACTCCGCGATTTCAAGAGGTGATCCCTCCAAGGCAGGGTTGCTTGTCCTCCATACTCCTTTATCCTTCTCCAGGATCTTCTTCCCGCCTAGGCCGGATCCTTCTGGTTGTGGTGCTCTTTTATGGAGTGCTCTTGCGTGTGGACCGGCTTGTTTCTACTCCTAAATTTGTCAGTCCGGATGCCCTGAGGCACTTTGTCGCAGCGGAGGAACTCCGTGCGGATGATCCCCTGGGCTGGTTCTCTGTTTACCGTGGGTATGCCCCTTTCGCGTGGGTTTTACGCCTCTTCTTTGGAATGACTTCTCATCAGCCCATGATCCAGAGGTTGGTTACAGTTCTTTTCTCGGTCTTGTTGATTTTCCTCGTTGCACGAATAGTTCAAGCTCGTCGAGGGGAATGGGCGGGGCTCTTCGCGGCCTACCTGACCGCCAGCAATCCCGCGCTGATTGGGTCATCAGACTCCGGAATCCGCGAGGATCCTTATGCGGTGTTGTGGCTGACTCTGTTTGCGCTGGTTTTCGTCTGGCGTCCATGTGTCTCACCCCCCCACCCCATCTCTCCCCCGCCAGGGGGGAGGGAGAGATTGGCCCCCTCCCCCCTGGCAGGGGAGGGTTGGGGTGGGGGGGGTGACCGGTGCGAGAAAGGATTCTCGCGCCAGCAGCTTCTATCCCCTGCCAGCCTCCGCCGCGCTGCTATTGGTCTGGTGGTTTGCCTCACCTTTCTGACTCGTGTGGATTCCCTCCTTCCCTTGGCTGGCTTTGTGGTGTTGGCGCTTTTGGGCAATGGATTCTGGAGGAGTCTCCGCGAGTGGTGTGAGGCCCTTGCTCCGTTCGTGGTCCTCTTTGGCATCGTGCTTATCTCCAATGGGGGAAGGCATGACGATCCGTTCTACTTCGTGGACCGTGAGAAGAACATGTTCCGTTATTGGGCCAATCTGGAATTCAAGGGCCGTCCAGGTTTCCCCACCGTAGAGGAGGTGCATGCCAACTCCCGCGTGGGTGAACCCCTGTCTGCCCTCCAGTATTTCGGCGGCGTGCTTGGGTGGCGAGAAACAGCTTCACGCTTTCTCAAGGGGTATGCGGAGCTGTTGGGAAAGAATGTCCTCACCGGAATCTACCGCTTTGATGCCTTTCCGAATCACATCTCCATGGTGGGGATTCTCACCCTGCTTGGGATGGCTTCGGAGCTCTATAGGAAGCGGTGGGCCATTCCATTCTTGATTCCATTGCTTTTTAGTGGAACCGCATGGACCTACAACATTGAGGGGGGACATGATTTCCGGTTCTTTCTGGTGGTGGTCCCATTTGCCATCATCGCCGCTTGCGAGGGGGCGGGATTTGTGTGGAGTCAGCTTCAACGGATTCCCCAGACCTGGCCGCGGAGAGCAGTAATGTGTGTGGCCGTTGTATGGGTGGTCTACAATCCGTGGAACCATGACCGCAAAACCTCCTTCCCTTGGCGGGTGGGGCCAGTGGATACGGTTCCTGCACACTGTCAGTATGACTCCGGCACCCCTGAGCGGGTGCCCAATCTAGTGGGGCTGGAGTTTCGTGAGATCGGCCCGTTGGGATTACCGGGGCCGCGTTTGACTCACCTGACACCACGGCATCGTTTCCTGGCGCGTACTTGGTGGCAGATCCCGCGAGCCATCTCCGCGGTTGGTTCCTACCGGATTGTGGTATACCAGGAGACCAAAGGATTCCTTAGCAGCACAAGATACCAGCCACTCACATGGAAGTATCCACTCCGCTATTGGCGGCCTGGTCAAATCGTCATGGATGAAATGGAGTGCCTGGTGTATTCAGGTCTAGATGCGGAACGAGCCGAGGTCCGTCTTGAAGTCGCGGGCGGAGAGGCCATCAAGGATGCCACTTATACGACAGTCTTCACCCTGAAATAGAAATCCGCGATAGTCCCCCCATGCCCTGGATCTGTTCCGCGTTGGCGTTTCTTTTAGGAGCCATCCCCTTTTCGTGGCTGCTGGTATGGTGGCTGCGCGGGGTGGATCTGCGTACTGTCGGGAGTGGGAATCCCGGGGCGACCAATGCCATCCGGGTGGTGGGGAAAAAGTGGGGTGGCTTGGCGATGGCCCTGGATGTCGGCAAGGGTTTGGCGGCGGCCGGGCTGGTACCCTTGTTGGCGAGTGCTGCTGTGCGTGGTTGGTTGCCAGCGGTATGCGGATGCGCGGCTATTCTCGGCAATGTCTTCTGCCCCTTCCTGCGTTTCAAAGGGGGGAAGGCGGTCGCCACCACGGGGGGTGTTTTTCTCGGGTTGGCTCCCTTCAGCACATTGTTGACGGCGGTTCTCTTTTTCACTCTGCTCAAGACCACCCAGAAAACCTCAATCGCCTCGTTGTGTTGTGCGGCGGTGTTGCCCGCGTTAATCACTTTCCAATGGTGGCAAGGGGTGGGGGACTGTCCCTCTACTCCGGTGCTCATTCTGGTCTGGGGAGCCGCCTTATTGGTCCTTATCCGCCACCGGGAGAACATTCAACGCCTCCTACGGGGCAGTGAGACCACCATTACCGGGGGGGATGGGAAGCAATCATGAGGAGTGAGCCAGAGATCATGCCGGAGAGAGTGTTGGTTCTGGGCGCCGGTAGCTGGGGCGCGACTTTGGCGCATCTGCTGGCGGAGAAGGGGATCCTGGTCCGTCTCTGGAGCCATCGTGAGGACCATGCTGGACGCTTGACCCGGGAGAGGACTCTACCAGGGAAATTAGAGGGCTTCACACTCTCGAACCGGGTGGAGGTCAATCATTGTCTGCCCGCTCTCCTGGAGGGAGTCACCACGCTGGTCTTTGCCACTCCCAGCCGGCATGTCCGTGATGCCGCTGCCAGAGTCAAGCGGGAATGGGGTCCGGGAACAGAACACCTCTGCGCGGTTTCCGCTTCCAAGGGGATTGAGTATGAAACCCTCAAGCCGATGTCGGTTTTGATCTCGGAGGAGTTGGGGATTACCCATCCGGTTTCGTTGTCGGGGCCTTCACATGCTGAAGAGGTGTGCCGGAGTCTGCCCACCACAGTGGTGGCAGCTTCCCATGATCAGGACATGGCCAAGCGTGTGCAGGGTCTCTTTCTTACACCCCGCTTCCGGGTTTACACTTCATCTGATCTTCTCGGAGTCGAGCTGGGCGGATCGCTCAAGAATCTGGTGGCCATCGCCGCCGGAGCCGCGGCGGGAATGGGTTTTGGAGACAACACCATGGCCGCTCTGGTGACACGTGGATTGGCCGAGATGACCCGCCTGGGGGTGGCCATGGGGGCGGATCCCTTGACCTTTGCGGGTCTTTCCGGGCTGGGTGACCTGGTGGTCACCTGCGCCAGCCGTCACAGCCGCAACCGGCGTCTCGGATTTGCGCTGGCTCAGGGGAAAACACTCAGTCAGGCCCTGGAGGAGATCGGTATGGAGGTGGAAGGGGTTCAAATGGCCCGTTCCGCCAAGTCTTTAGCGGCTAAATGGGGGGTGGATATGCCCATCGCCGGTCAGGTGGCGGAGACGCTTTTTGAGGGGATTCCGGTGGAAGAAGCGGTGCGTGCCCTCATGCTCCGGGACCCAAAACCTGAATTGGGAGAATAACCCCCAATCTGGTTTGACGCTGGACCTGTTTTTTGACACACTATAGCTTTGGGGTGGGGTGTGGCTGAAAGGGAGTTCTCTGCGATGTTTTGGAAACAATCCTTTGTTGTGTTAACGGCTGTCTTCTTTGCTATCCATGGGGCTTGGCCGCAAGCCAATCCAGATAGCGCTACCGCTACGGTGGTGGCTCCTGCGGGACCCGAGTCGGTGCAGGAGAAAATTCCGGAATTCCTCCTTGAAGACGAGGAATTCACCGGAGATGAAGGCACCTGGAGCGATGAATTCGATGATGAGGGCAAGCCAGGGACCGCCTGGTTTGTTTACAGCAGCGATTATTTTAGCTCCACCGAGAAGGCCTCAGCCCAAGATCCACGAATTCCCAATACCTCCGGCCAGACCATCTACGATGATCCCATCCGTGCCAAGGAGGAGGAGGGATTGCTTTCGATTTATGGCAGCCGTTCCGGCCAGAGCGGTGGGAGCGAGGCCGCCGCCAAGTATGACGCCGCTGATCTGAAACGGTACAAGGTCATCACCCCCGATGTCATCCGGGGTGCCTTTGAGGCTGAACTGAAAATCGCCTTACGTGGTAAGCACTTCAAGGAAGCCCAGGTTCTCTTCTTTGTACGTGAGCATGATTGGAAATTCGGAGGCGCCAACGAGGCGCGTGTCCGTACCACGATCAAGTATCCCGATGAGAATCCAGCCAGTCCCGCCGAGGTCTCCTATGAATCCAACTGGGAGCAGGAGAAATACTCCAAACCTCAGGATAAGGTCTTCAGTATCCGTGTAGAGAACTCGATCACCCTGACTCTGCGCCGGAGCCAAGGCGATAACCAGATCCAGTTTTGGACCGCCGAGGATGAGGGCGAGAGAGAACTCCGCGGGCGTCTGGGACCCTTCATCAACACCGACCGGGTCGACATTCTGATTGGCGTACAAACAGATCCCATCCCCAATGAGGAGGGGAAACTGGGCATCGACTCTCTGTCTATTCGTGGTCCCGAGGTTCCGGATGTGCAGGAAGGAACCGAGGATCAAGCCCTCAAGGATTATCGTGACACCAACACTGCGGAGTATGAGGAGGAGGTCAAGGGCCGGTTTGAATACACACAAGAGGCATTAGCTGCCAACCGGGCCTACACCTGGATGCACCTGTATGGAGTTGGGACGCCTTATCCGCCGGGATCGTTGCCTCTGCGTGAGGCCCAACCCCAAATCGAGGGACAGCAACAACAATCACCCTTCATGGGGCCGATGGGCCCGATGGGTCCCATGGGGCCCATGGCATACCCGGGGCCGATGGCCATGGGGAATGAGGGATCTGGCCAAGGGATCGATTATGGAACTGAATCTGGTCAGATGGGCGATATGATGATGGGAGAGGGCGGACAGGGCATGATAGGAATGCCTATCAATCCTGTCGAACCGGGCTCTGATCGGGAAAAATTCCTTCACAATCAACTCGACACACAGATGTTTCCACGTGGGGATATCCGCTATCTCAATGAGGCGTTGAAGAAGTACAAGGAAGCTGCGAGTAAGCCCAATTCCAAGTACCAGACGATTTATGCTCAGATGGAATGGGTTCGCAATGTCGCTTACGACCGGATCCTGCGGATCCTGCAGATCTTCCGTGCTCGTACCGCCGATGCGGCCACGACCGGTAATACGATCCCGATGGGAGAGCGTACCATCAAGAAGGATTTTGACTCCCTAACCGGAAGTGAATCTTCCGTGCCAGGCGGTGATATGACCAGTTTGGGAGCCTCTCCATTTGGAAGTAGTGCGCTGGGTGGTGGTGGTGGCGCTATGAATATGGGGGGTGGCGCCATGGCCATGGGGTCTGCCATGAGTATGGGTGGCGGTGGCGGTACCATGGGAGGATACCCAGGAGGCGAAATGGGCGGTGGCGGAAGTATGGGGGCGGGCCAAAATCAATGGGATCCACGTATCCGGATCTTTGAGGGACGCCTCTCACCAGAAGTCAAGTCTCTGGTGGTTAACCTTCCCGAGTCCTATGCCATCCAGATGATCTACACCTATCTTGGAATTGAATCCGAGATTCAGCGTCCGGTCGACATTGTCGGCCGGATTCCCTTCCTCCTGAGTGGGGAATACATGAACATCCAGCTGACCATTTTTGTTCCCGACATCAGTATGGAGGTCATGCAGCGCAAGATCGCTGAAGATCCGTCTCTCCTGGCTTCCATGTCCAGTGGCATGGGTATGATGGGGAATATGGGCGGTATGGGTGGTGGCATGGGGAACATGGGCAGTATGGGCGGTATGGGTGGTGGTGGCATGATGGGTGGTATGGGCGGCATGGGTAGTATGGGTGGTATGGGCGGTGGAATGGGTAATATGATGGGTGGTATGGGCGGCATGGGGGGAGGCACCTCCTTCGGCGGTGGTGGTGGTGATATGAGCAGTATGATGGGTGGCACCACCTTTGGGGGTGGTGGTGGCATGATGGGTGGCATGGGCAGTATGGGTGGTGGCATGGGGAACATGATGGGTGGTATGGGTGGTATGGGTGGAGGCATGGGGAACATGGGCAGTATGGGCGGTATGGGTGGTGGTATGGGTAACATGATGGGTGGCATGATGGGTGGTATGGGAGGCATGGGTGGTGGTATGGGCATGAACTTCAACACCATTCCGGGCCAATATAACCCACTGCAGGACCTGTACTATAAGCTCGGCCGTGGATATACCGTGGTTGACTACTATGGCGCCAGTTACCTCATCAGCGACCAGGTCGAAATGGATGACCAGGGCCGTGTGAAGCCCAAGGAAACCGCTCAGAAGGCCTTTGCCTGGTGCCGGGACTTCCCCGGTCTACCCGAGGTGATCGCGGAGATCCTCGATCCCGACAAACATGGTGCGGTGATTATTGAGTGGACTTTTGATCTCAATGCCCTTCAGAACATCCTCAATGTGCCCCGGAGCGATACTAAACCCGAGGGAGACCTTGCTCCCCCGGATGTCCTTTATGAAGATTCACGGATCCCCTTGTTGGTTAATCTGGAGAATCCCGAGATTTCACGTAAGTTTACTTTGGCGGATTACTACGGCTGGAAGCTCGGGCCAGAGGAAGGCTTCCGCGAGAACGAGCTGCCGAACCACCTCGGAGCTTTCGACTCCAAGTATGTGGGGATGAGAGCTAATGTGTCCAACACCACGCCATGACGTGGAACTGAGCGGGCTTTGGCTGGACGATCGAACCGTTTACTTTTCCTAGGCACCGGCACCTCGACTGGAGTTCCGGTCATCGGGTGCCGGTGCCAGGTGTGTACCTCCACCGATCCCCATGATACCCGGACCCGGGTGTCGGCTCTTCTGCAAACCCGTCCTTCCAACACCACTCCGTGGGAATACACACTGCTGGATACCTCTATCGATCTGCGTCAACAGTTGGCGATGGCAAGAGCCCCTCTGGTTTCTACGGTGGTTTACACTCATGCCCATGTGGACCATTTCTTCGGGTTGGACGAACTGCGTGTGGTCCAGTACCGCCTTGATAAACCCATCGACATTTACTGCTCGGAGGAGGTGAAGGAACGTCTTCTGGCGGTATATGCCCATCTGTTCGATCCCGGTGTCCAACAGGGAGGCGGTATCCTCTCAGTACAGGTTCACCCCACCCGTGAGCGTTTCAGCACGGGAGCGATGGAGCTGGTTACGTTGCCAGTGCTTCATGGCACCCAAAATGTCCAGGGTTACCGTTGGGGGAGCTTGGCCTATATCACCGATTGTAGTTGCATCCCAGAGAGCACCTGGCCACTTTTAGAGGGGCTCGATACATTGGTGTTGGATGCCTTACGCAAGCGCCGTCATGCCACACACTTCAGTTTGGAGGAGTCTTTGGCGGTGGTAGAGAGGTTACGTCCACGCAAGGCCTACTTCATTCATATGACCCATGACCTCTTGCACTCGCAGACCAATGCCGAATTGCCTGAGGGAGTGGAACTTGCGTATGACGGTCTAGAGATTGAACTACCCGGCTTCGATCCCCTAAGGTGGGGATAAAAGAAACTTTTCCTTCCCACTTCCATTGGGGAAGTGGGCTGGAGGGTTAGGTTATTGTGTTCCCGTGGAAAGGCTCTCCGTGGCTGGTTGAGCTAAGCCGGCTGGGAGTGCCACCTCTCCGGTGGCCGTGCCGGGCAACCCAGCCTCAGAGGGATCCTCAAATAACGGTTTGCCGACATACCCCGGCTCTCCGCGTTTGTAATATTCCTCGTTAGCCCAAGGTCCCCGTACCAGGTTCAGATTCTCCGGAGCATTGAAAGACTCATCGAAGGTTCCCTTGAACCGGTAGGTTCTCTGCGTGAAGTAAATGAGCAGAACCACACACACACCAATGATAATGCGGGGTAACCAGATGAAGACGAAACTGTCTTCCGTTGATGTTTCTCTCACAGAGTTGTCTGGATCCTTTCGATCAGTTTGGAGTTGGATTCCCACTGCATTTTCGGCACCAGGAAGAGCTTTCCACCACATTCCTTCACCGCGCCGGATTCGATGCAGTTCTCGCCATAGGAGGCATCATTGACATGAACGTTGGGCTTGACCCGCCTTACGAAGTCGATGCAATCCTTCTCATCGAATAGAACGGCGAAGTCGACCATTTGGAACGCGGCAATAATGGTGGCCCGTTCCAGTTCCGGCCGGATGGGCCGTTTGGGACCTTTGAGTTGGTGGATGGATTCATCACTGTTGACTCCCACCACCAAGATATCGCCCTGTGCCTTGGCCAATTGTAACATCCGGACATGAGCCAGACTAACGATATCAAAGCAGCCATTGGTTGTGACGATCACCTTGCCAGCTTGACGGAGTGGCTCCAGTTCCTTCTGTAGTTCCACGTCTGATGAACAAAACTTTCCCATAATGTCTTTGTTTTCGGAGATTCTGAGTGAACAAACCTAACTTTTGATTTACGGTGTGCAGACTGGCCGAATCATAAAGGGCACTGGGGTGGTGTCAAGGCAGTGGACTCCTGGAAAAGGGGTCAGATGCCCCGGTCAATGAGCTCCATGAACTGATCGAAAAGTGGTGCGGCATCATGGGGACCCGGGCAAGCCTCGGGGTGGTATTGTACCGAGAACCAGCCCGCCTCGGAGTTGGACATCCCCTCGACTGTGTGGTCATTCAAATTTACCAGACTGACCCTGGCCCGGTCCGGTTGAACCCGGTCTCCATTAACACAGAAACCATGGTTTTGGGAGGTGATGAAAACTCTGCCTCCTTGGGTGTCCTGGACCGGTTGGTTCCCACCACGGTGCCCAAATTTGAGTTTGTAAGTCCCCGCTCCAATGGCACAACCGAGTAACTGGTGACCAAGACAGATCCCGAACATCGGGATTCTGCCGATGAGTTTCTGGATGGCCTCGATGGCGAAGGTCACTGGCTCTGGGTCTCCTGGTCCATTGGATAGCATGACTCCATCCGCCTGGCGTGCCAGGGCCTCTTCGGCGCTGGTTTGTGCGGGAAGTACTTCGACCAGGTTCCCAAGCGCCGCGAGACTGCGCAGGATGTTGAACTTAACCCCAAAGTCATAGACCAGGATGTGATGTTTGAAGTTTCCCTGGGAGCGCTCTGAGACGGGGCCACGCGCGGGATCCCAGAAATAGGCTTTATTTGTGGTGACTTCGGAAACCAGTTCCTGCCCCGCCATGGAAGGGATCGCCCGGGCCTCTGAGAGCGCCTGTTGGCAGTCTGAAACACCGGTGGAGATGACACCCCGCATGACTCCGGAAGCACGGAGTCTCTTTACCAATGCGCGGGTATCGATCCCGGTGATCCCCAGGACTCCAGATTCCTCGAGCGCCGCCTGAAGGCTCCCTTCCGAACGCCAATTACTGGGATAGGGGCAAGCCTCTTTGACAATGAATCCCGCCAGGTAGATCCGGTGTGATTCCATGTCCTCGTGGTTGAAACCATAGTTCCCGATCAGCGGATAGGTCATGCATACGATCTGTCCACGGTAGCTGGGATCGGTCAGGACCTCTTGGTAACCCGTTATGGAGGTGTTGAAAACCACCTCTCCCTGGGTTTTCTCTCCGCTGCCCAAAGCCCAACCGGGGTAAAGGGTTCCATCCTCAAGCGCGAGAACCGCCGGGCGTTGTGTGTCCATACTCTCCTGTTCCTGAATAATGTTCTTGTTGAGCCTGCCCAACCCGGTGACCAGTGTCAAGCGTTACTTCGAAGGCGACATGCTGGAGTGACCCACTTGACAGGGGGATAGTGTGGATTTGTGGAGTCCTATTTCACCCCTCTGGCTTTGAAGAAGGTATAACAGAAGGTCCCATCATCTTCGGCGGTTCTTTTGAGTCCGCGTATTCCCCGTTCCCAGGTCCCGGGGTCTATCAAGCCCTGTGCGAGCGCAGCCTCCCGGACTCCCTCGACCATGGCGGTGAAGGTGTTCAAGGTGAAACCCTCCACCATCTCCGGACGGCTGGCATCGGCATAGACCAGGCGCGGAGAGACCTGTACCTCAGCGAATCCAGCGGAGCACAGCAGGGGATAGAGACGGCGTCCGATGAGCGAATCTCCTCCCAGGCCGGCCTGAAGATCCACCAGGCATTGAACCGCCCGGCGGGCATCGGCATCGTCGGGATGGAAATAGGCCGATCCGTGGTCTCCCTCAATTACGGTCATTGTGCCACCCGTCTTTAAAACCCGCTTGAGACACGCCAGCGCCGCAAGCGGATCCGGCAGGTGTTCGAGTACGAAACAGACAAACACGTGATCGAAGGATTCCTCTTCGAAGGGTAGGTTGAAAAGATCGGCTTGCTCAAAGGTGACATTTGTCAGACCTTGCTCCTGTGCCCGAGTCTTGGCTTGGGCCAGAGAACGCTCCGAGATGTCGATGGAGAGAAAGGCACACTCTGGATTTTTTGGTGCGATGATCGTCGTTTGCGCGCCGACTCCGCAGCCCGCTTCGAGGACCCGCGAGCCAGGCGGAAAAAGAGAGTCATGATGGAGCAGCTCCGCCAACGTGGCGGCCTGATCCTGCAAGCGTTCGCTCTCACGAGGGGAGTAGCCGTGGACATAAAGAGAAGGGGCTTCTTTCTCAGCGGAGACAGGTTCTGCGTTAGATTGGAAATCGGTATCGACCTTCACCCAATGTCCCTCCCGTATTTGGCGCACCATATCAATAGGATCTTTGGTCTCCGGCCTGTCTTTCCACATTCCGAAGGTAGAATGAGAAGCGGCGTCTCTTTGTGAGTGCATTCGTAAAGTGTGCACCATTCAATCAGATGGGGCAATGCAGTTCCCTCTTGTCCGTGTATGTTGTTCATGCTTCAGCATGTTGACCTCGTCCACAATTCAATCTGAAGGTTACCCCGCACGCTTAAGTGTGAAAAACCTATAATCACCACCAAAAGGCTGAATGCTTCGGGTTTGGCCGCATATGCATCACCCATATGGATTTCCCTCGTTCCCCGCTGGCGCCGCCGGTGCTGTTGGTGGTGGTGCTGGAGCAGTGGAGGGTGATCCCACCAAGATCGGCTGGTTCTTGCTGTGCCGTGTCTCGCCCGCGCTGGTGACACGGATGGCGGGACGGTCCTCGAAGACACACTTGGACTCGCAGATCCCGCACCCGATGCACAGGTTCGGGTCCACCTTCGGTTGTTTGACTACGCGGGTGCTCCCATCACGGAGATGGAGTTCCTTCTCCGCGAAATAGATGGCCTTTGTGGGCACCGGGCAGTGCTCCTCGCAGACGATGCAGTTGCGGTCATAGGCATAGGGCAGACAGCGGGTGGTGTCCACCGTGGCCAGACCAATGCGGATTGTCCTTTTCTCTTCGATGGGAAGAGGTTGGATCGCTCCGGTTGGACAGACCTGTCCGCACAGGTTGCAGTTGTATTCACAATAGCCCACCAAGGGCACCAGCAGAGGGGTCCACAAACCCTCCCACCCAGCCTCGAAGGTGGTGGGTTGGAGTCCCCCCGTGGGACAGGCCTTCATGCACAGCCCACATTGGAGGCATTTGGCCAGAAACTCCCGTTCTTTCAAGGCTCCCGGTGGACGGATCAATGCTGGATTGAACACCCGCTGTTGAGACTGAGGTGAAAGATGTGAAGCCAGTACTCCTCCCAATCCGGCCAGGCCCGAAGCCAGGAAGGCCCGCTTGGAGAGATTCAAACTCCCCACCGGTTGACTCTTGACCGGCTTCACCCACTCAAAGGAGACAGCCCCCTTGTGGCACTGGGGAATGCAGTTCCAGCAGACAAAACACTCGGAAGGGAGATGCTCACTGGGTTTGTTGGGTAGGGCTCCACCCTGGCAGTTCACCGTGCACAGATTACAGCCGCCACATGCCTCGGGATGGGTAACCAACCGGAAAACGGGCCGTAATGCCATTGTTCCGAGCAGTGCCCCCAGGGGGCAGATATACCGGCACCAGAAACGTTTACGAAAAAGATTGAGAACCACGATCCCGATGAAGAGGAGGAAGATCAGAGTTCCCCCATTGAAAGCCTGCCGTGAGGCGCTGAAGACATGATCCCGGAAAAAATGGTAGACCGGTTCAGTCAACGAGGTCAGATGCAGAGGTCCAAGGTGGGGATCAGCCTGGTAAATCGTGTTGGAGCCTTCCTCCACTGTGAACTGGATGGCGGGAAGGACGGCTGTGGTGGTGCTGCGGACTAGCAGGGAGATAGGATCGAAGACCCCCACCCAGTGGACTCCGAAGAGGGCCATGATCACCAAGGCAGCCAGCAGGTAATACTTGCCCTTCTGCCAGAGGGACCACTGCCCGGTCTCCATCAGGAGCTTCTTGGGAGCCCGGCGCAGGGCGCTGGCCATGGCATGGACAGTTCCTAGCGGACAGACCCAACCGCAGAAGATCCGTCCAAACAGGAGCGTCACTAACAGGGTGATACCTGCCAGCCACATGACCGCTGGTACCGCATGTGCCGCTAGCCAAGTGGAAAGCAGCGCGAGCGGATCTATATTAAAGAAGATCCGGTTGAAGGAACCGGGTGGACGTTCGGGCTTGGTCTGGGTCCCCAGCAGCAGATACAGAAAAAGCAGGAGACAGAGACCCTGGACGAAGCGCCGCAGCCAGACTATCCACCACCCACGTGACCTGGATCTCACGTGAGGCTGAGCTCCTGGAGACGGAGCTGCTTATAATCAATCTTCCCCAGCCCCGCTTTTTCTCCGGCGGCTACAGTGGCGATGTCAGCTGGTTTGTGGCCGAGTATCTCCGCGCCGAGGGCATCGAGCGCCACGATATCAGTCCCCGCGGCCACAGTGTCCACACGTTTGACATCGGCCAGGTCGCCCCCCTGTGGGCCATGGTTGGTCAGAATGCGTACCGCATCGAGAACACATAGCCGTGGCTTCATGAAGTGGGTGATATCGGTCAAGCAAGCGGCGAAGTCTTGATGCCACTTACCACGTTCACCACCGATGATGCCCATATAGTTCTTCATGCACATGGTCGCAGTGGCCAGGCAGTGGTGTTTGACAATGGGGACATTAATGACCAGATCGGCTTCGAGGACATCTGGGTAGATGGGCCAGGATTTGAGATAGTTGCCACCAATCTCAGTCTCTTTGTATCGGTTATCATCGAATTGGAGCACTTCGGCTCCAGCGGCCTTGGCGGCCTCCTCAATTCCGCTGGAGGCATAGGAGAGGAACGGGTCGTTACAGGTGTGGTCTCCGATCCGGACCTTTTTCGCGCCTGCGTCAAAGCAGAGACGGATCAAGGTGGAGACAATTTCCGGGTTGGTGTTACCAGCATATTCGGGTTTACGATCCCAGCCCATGTTGGCCTTGATCCAAACCACATCTCCATTACTGACAAAGCGCTTCATGCCGCCCAGTGTCTCAATGGCTTTTTCGGTCAACTTTCCAGCCATCTTGTTGACATCTGTCTCGGGGGGTTTCTCTCTTCCCCAACGTGCAATCACCATATCCAGAGGTTGTGTGACCTCCTCGGCCAGAGCGTATTGCCCTCCCAGGGCCATGGCGCTTCCCAGGCCCACCGTAGCACGTAGAAAATCCCGCCGTGAATGCCGTTCCATGAATTTCCTCCTATGAAATTCTGAATTGCTGTAAATAGTAATGGTCTTTTTCGAATTGATACACAGAGTCAGAAGAGGCTCATACGTGATGGAATTACGTATGAATTGGCCGGATCAAATATCGTCAGGAATCTTTCCGGAAGGTCAGGTACATCGTATCGAAGAGGTTGGTAGGGAATGATATCCGGTCCAGACAATGGGGGACCCACCCTCCTTTACCTGCGAAGATGAACTCCAGCCCATACCGGAGGATGTAGCCCACCGAACGAATGCGTCCCCGCCGGGCAAAAGCGGTCAGGGTTAAGCCCAATCGTTCGGCAGTCTTTACCAGGGTGGCCTTGGTGAAATAGGACAGGTGATAGCGGTAAAGGAAATGCCAGTGTTGACCGAAAAGGCGGGCATGGGGACTTCCCAGGTCTGGGGTGGAGATGAACAACACCCCTCCGGTTTCGAGGAGCTCGGCCATGGCCGCGAGAAATTCAAAGGGTTGTTCGACATGCTCCAGAACATCACAGGCGGTGATAACACCAAACCGGCCCACTGTGGGATCGGCCAGGAGTTGGTCCACAGTTGAGGGGTAGAAACAGGTGTCTTTCTGGAGGTAGCGCTCATACAGCGCGTGTGAGGGTTCCGTTCCAAAGGCCTCGAATCCCTGTGCGCGTAGGAAGCGGACAAACTTGCCTGAACCACACCCCACATCCAATAACCGCCTCCCATCGATTTCATTGGACTGTCTCATCCACTCTAATAAGGCCTTATGGTTAGCGCGGTCCTCTGGGCCCTCCTCCAGATATTGGATGTAAGCGGCCTCGTAATCTTCCAGGTTATTGGCCAGATTAGGATTCTGTTCCGGGACCGAAAAGACGAACTGGCAGGACCGGCAACGGTGATAGGGAATCTCTTGTTTCCTGAAAAGAAGCTCGACCTCAGTTCCGGCGCAGAGAGGGCAACCCGTCGGCATGAATCCTCAATCCTTCCAGACCGGAACCAGGCCAATCCGTGCCAGATCCACCTGACCAGCTCCTGAGATGGCATATTGTACAAAGGCCGCTTGAGGGGAATCCTTTGGAAAACGCCGGCGTGAAACCAAGGTGATCTCACGTGCTAATGGATGAGTCTCCATGAAATCGTTCGCTCTCTCCAACGGCCTGCTGGGATCCATGAACTTGCTGGATCTTCTTGCCTTACGAGTATCCTTTCTCGTTTCTCCCTTGTTCTCAGGAGCATGGAGGGATTTCTGTTCCGGTTTCTTTGATTTATGAGCCTTTACCTCGAGTAGTGCAGTGTTTTTTCCGGTTTCATTGGTCACTGGCACCACCCGGGCTTGTGGGATGTATCGCAGCCGTGAAACCACTCCAAGCGCATTGGGATGTTCTGCCACACACCGTTCGATTGCCGCATCCGTGGTGAAAACTTGGCAGTCCCCACGCAGCTTGCAGCCGTCTAGCAGGAGACTTACCAGAGCCCCTTCTTCACGGCTTTTGGGCTGAGGCAAGAACACTTCGATTGAGGCGGAACGGATGTCTCCGGTGCTCCCTGGTAAATCTCCCCAAGCCAAGAACGGAGTCGCGGACGAGATACATTCACTGGCCGCGAAGAGAGAGCGTGCTGCTGTCAGGCTGAAAGAGGGGATTGGATTCGAGGGGTGGACCAGGAGCGATAAGGCTTCCCATCCAGCCGGATAGGTGAGGACCACATTATCCTGGGTGGAGGTCACGAGAGCTGTTTGTCCTGGAGTGAGTGTGCCGGATATTAAAGTGAAATCGGCCTCTCCACCCGCCAGCATCCGGAGAGCTTGGTTAAGGTCCGCGACCTTAACCTTGAGATTCAGCCCTGAATGCTCCCGCCAGGTATTGGCGGCGTCCTCGAAGGCCTTCACTGTAACCAGACGTACTCCCTCCGGGGTCTTCTCTTGGGCGGATAAAGGGGCTACAAGCATGAGAAGGGGGACCCAACAGGTCCCCCAGAGAAAGCGTGTCATTGTAGAGTTCCTGGTTGTAAGGCCTTAATCATCGCGCCTCCCACCGATTAGGCCTAGACGGATGGCCCATACGATCAGGTTGAGGATCGCTACCGCCGCCGCAGCCACATAGGTCATCGCGGCGGCATTGAGAACTGTCGAAACCCCACGTTGTTCCTCGGGGCTACCCACCATCCCCAGCGTAGCCAATTGTTCCTTAGCACGCCGCGAGGCATCGAACTCGACTGGCAGGGTGACGATTGAGAACAACACCGCGCCGAGAAAGGCCAGAAAACCGATCAGGGCGATGATCTTCCCACCCACTATCCCTTGGGCCGCGCCCAGGAACATACCGATGACCATGAGGATCATGCCCCCATTGGTCCCGAAGGTGGCCACTGGGACCATTGCGCTGCGCAGGTACAATGGCGTATATCCTTTGGCATGTTGGAGCGCATGACCGGCCTCATGACAGGCCACTCCCAGCGAGGCCAGGCTGTTGCCACGGAAGATGTCGGGTGATAGCCGGAGTACCTTCTGGGTGGGATCATAATGATCCGACAACATCCCTGGGGTCTCCTCAATGGTTACACCAGCGACCCCATTCGCGCGCAACATCTGAGCGGCGGCTTGAGCGCCGGACAATCCCGTGCTGCCAGGCACCTCACGGTATTTACTATAGGCTCGCTTCAACATCAGTTGTGCGATCCCAGAGATGACAAAGGCCACTATCATTGCCATTAAACCGAGAGAATCGAACACCATGGCTAGTATACCTCCTGGGTCTTTGACTCTTCAAAGTTTACGGTGAAACGAGGGGAGATGTTAGACGGTAACGGCAAGGACAACGGATAAAAGGTGATTACTGGTTGTTGGCGGAGATCCTGCGGCCATTGAGGAACCAGTTGCCAGCTATAAAGTTTCCACCGTACTTGGCCATGTCACCGGTGGACTTGAGGCCATTGGTGGGGCTGTATTCGGTGACTACGGTTCCGAGTGGGAAGGTGTCAACATGACGGGAATCCGCAGTTCTATCTGGCCCGCGCGAGACTAGAATCCACGCTTCGATCCGCTTGCCATTGGAGGCAGGATTGCCGCCTGAACCGAACTCATACAGTAGCTCGTCACTCTCCAGCAGACTATCCTGGAAACGATCCTCGGGTAGACGGTCGATGTACCGGATAGGAGACATCAAACGCAGCAGACCTTCTTCTTTTTCACTCTGGGAATTGGTTAATACGGCGGCGTCGGTGCTCTCTGGATAGCGTTTGTGATCCATGTAGTACCATTCGACGGCTGATTCGAGCACTTGGAGGTCTTGTTGCGCGCGTGCAATTTCAGCACGTGTCCGCGCACCCAGGAGCGGAGGAAGCGCGAGTGTGGTCAACGTCAACAAGACTAAGATGACGACCAACAACTCGATTATGGTAAATCCCTTAACCGCCCTTTTCATGGCAGTGGGCCTTCCTTGTCTCCTCGCAAGGCTTTATGGAAGTTATCCTTATCTGGATTCCTTATCCAAATGATCGGTATCTTCCAACCAGAAGTCTATCAGAAATACGCATGAGGTGCTATAAAAATTTTTGCTATAAACAAATTATTTTCTAAAACCTTGTTAACCTAGGCCATAGGCTACGGCCACTCCCACTTGGGTTACCAGCATGAGAAAGTACATATGTTTCCAGGAGACATGATTGGCTTCGGTGGCCAATTCATCCGGACGGCGCAAGATAAGATAGTCAATGTAAGCCCCCCACACCGCCAGGAAAACCGCCAGAGTGGTCAGAAAAATAGGATTTGCGTTGAGAAACCCGCCCATCGCTAGAACCGCTAATACCAGGAAGGGGATGATGAAGAAGGGACTGATGATCCACGCGCTGGCACGAACCCCATAACGGATTGGGAGAGTAATGCATCCATACCTCCGGTCACCCTCCATATCCGAAAAGTCTTTAGTTGTAGCTGCTCCAAAGATATACAGCCCCATGACCAGCCCAACCAGCCAGGGTTCCACATCCAGTGGTGAGGCCACCGCCGACCACCCCGCCACCACCAGCAGACACCCACGTGGGATAGCAATAGTCAGGTTCGCCAGCAAACCGAAGCGTTTGGTACGGAAGGGAGGACCGGAATAGGCATAGGTGATCAGGGTGGTTAAGAACACAATGACCACAAAAGCAGTGTTGACCAGGAATGCCAAGGTGAATGTGAGCGCATAATAGATGAGAGTGAAAATCCAGGCTTGCTTCAACGATAGCCTGCCAGAGGGCAGTGGGCGTGTGGGTTTATTGATCCGGTCGATTTCCAGATCATAGATTTGGTTGATAGCATTGGAGGCGGCATTCAGACAGGCCGCTGCCAATGCTCCCAGAATGACACTTAACAGGACTCTCCGGCCTCCTTCCGATGAGCCCTGAGCCTGCCAGGCCATGAATCCGGCGCTCAGGAATCCAATCAAAGGGGCCAGCAATGTGAAGGGACGCGCGAGTTCGAGAAAAAGTCGCATGAGTTCAAGCTCCTGATGGGGTCTCGGGTGGTTGGATCACCGGTCAAAGAAATGGAACCGGTCCTCCTCGGGCTGGTACAACAGCCCCGAAGCGAAGCTGGTCCAGCGGGGCAGGATGAAATGCCTACCCATCCGGTGTTGTCCCTCCAGAATCCGGTATGTCCGGTAGTGCCGGTGACCATGGACACAGACATCCACCCCCTGGTCTACCAGGTTTTCCACGAAGGGCCAGTGGGGTTGTGTCCGCCATAACGATTTGCGCCGGGTGACCTCATGGGTGAGGTTAATCAAGATCCGGACAATCGCCTCTTTCTGATCAGATGAAAGGGCATGGAACATGGCCATGGGTATCCTTTGACGGATCATACCATGCAGAAGACGGTACCCCAGGTCCTGGGTGGCAAGGTCATCCCCATGGCATAAACAGAAGTACTGATTTCCAATCTGACGGAAAATCCGTTTGTTATGGAGCGGGAAGGGGACTTTGAGGGCCGGATCGAACCAGAGGGAGAAATCCCGGTTCCCTGTCACGAATTCGAGATATCCTCCCGCCTCCACGAACCTTCCGAGGAGGTTCAATACACGCGTTCCATAAAGACCGGCCAGACGTTGATCGGCATACCAGATATTGAAGATGTCCCCCAGCAGGAAGAGGTGCCGGACTCCCATCCCGGTCAGATCATGGAATAGAAAACGCTCGAAACGGTCGATCCGCCCGGGAACCTGATGGTCGAGATGGATATCCGATAGAAACACAACCGGCGCGTGAATGGGAGCAACCTTTTCTCTATTCATTGACAGGAGAATAAGGGGGGAACCCCAAGGGGTGAAGCCCTCTAAAGGCTCCTGTCTCTCATAAAGATATGGCTTCATATCGTCTTGATATGGCTGGGAGTCCTATTGTTGGAGCACAGAATCCCGGCAAGGCCTGTTTTCCTTCGGTGAGTTGACATTCTGTTTGGTCATGTGGATTGGCATGTCCCCTGCTCTGTACTCAGTTGAAGGTATTCAAAGGCCGATGGAACCAATCCGGAAGCCAACTAAAAAAAGGAGAAAAGGATCGACGCGAGTACCTCCATTAATCTCATTCATACGGCGGTAGGTCCTGGAGCCACGCAGTTCCCCCAAAATCCCCCCCTCCAGCCCAATAGCCCAAAGCCCCATCTCCGGGATCTGCCGGCCGTGTGAAATGATGTTGAGCCTCGAATCTCCTGATGGAGAAACGAGGCTAATCGTATCGTAGAAAACCGCCCACGCCCTCAGGTGGCTCCCTTGACGCCAGGACAAGCAGGGGAGCCACCTTCCTGAATGCACAGATAATGAAGGAAGCCCTTGTTCATTCTCTTCGTTATCCCTAATAATCTACACCTGTCATGGAACCTCCCATCCCCACCACACCGTCTTTGATTCCCCGGAGCCTCCGCCTTATTCCCGCGCTGATCTTTCTGGTAGCGGGAGTGGGGCTGGCCTGTTATAGCGTCCTGTGTCTATGCGATTTAATCGGTATGTGTTCACCAGATCTGGTGCCACAGAGAGGGATTACTCCGAAGCCGTTTGTGAATCCCCAGTTCCCGGAACACTTCCCCTGGGTTGATTATCATTCCACTGCGCGTGCCTATTACCTGCTCTTAGGAGCCATGGGGCTCTTCGGGCTGGGTCTCATTCTCGTGCCGGACCTTCCGAACCGCCGTAAGGCAGCGCTCCCATGGCAGACTGAGTTGGTGATGCTAGGGCTGGTTTGCCTGATGGCGATTGTGATGCGTTGTTATCAAGGCAATGAGCTCCCATATGGATTGCATTACGATGAGAGCACCAACGCCATGATCGGACGGGATTTCATCCGGGAATGGAAACCCGAAACCCAAGCGCGCTTGGATGATCTCCGCCAAAAGATTTCCGAAGCGGACCAGAAGGCCAGCGCCAAGGCCAAGGAGATGGAGCAGGCCACCGATGGAGCCGTGAAGCAACAGATTGAAGCCGAGCTCAGCCGTCTGAAAGGAGAAAGTAATTCTCTCAAACGCCAGATCGAATCCATCGAGGTGCCCGTCTTCACCGAGCAGGGATTCGGTAAGGCAACCGCCCACATGTATCAGATTGGGTGGTCGATGAAGTGGTTGGGAACCTCGATCCTGAGTATCCGCTTGCCGACCATGATCGCGGGTGTCTTGGGAGTTCTGGCGTTGTATCTGCTATTACGCTGGCTGTGTGATGCCCCCACAGCCCTACTCGCGGCGGCGTTCCTGGCCGCCTTCCGTTGGCATGTGAACTTCTCCCGCGTGGCCTATGACGCCATCGAGGCGCCACTCATCATCACCATCACCGCGTTCCTCTTTTTCCTTGCTTTCAAATCCCGGGATGAGTTTCCCACGCCCACTCCCGAGGGAAGTGGTGGGGGGGGGATTTCAACCACTTGGCGGCAATGGGCTTGGCATGTCCTGAAGACCGCGCCGGTCTGGCTCGCGGCGGGTTATTGCTTTGGGTTGAGCATCTATTCATACAAACCGCTTTATCTTTTCCCCGGTGTGCTGGCTTGCTTCCTCGCTATCCGCTGGCTGATGCAACGTCAGCTCCTGCGCTGGAATACAGTAGGATTGGTTCTTTTTGTTCTCGCGGCTTACTACTGCGCCAAGGAGATGCTCGATTTCCGGAAGAATCACCCCGAGGTGTTCTCGGAACGGCTCAACATGGTCAGCATTGTGAATCTCGATGAACCCTGGCGGGCTAACTGGCAGAGAATCTGGCAGAATATCCAACTCACCTTCCGTATGTTTCATATCCGTGGAGATGTGAATCCGCGTCACAATTTTCCTCTCGCTCCCATGGCTAATCCCATTCCAGGGGTCTTGTTCCCCCTAGGGCTGGCCTGGGCGGTGGTACGTTGGAGGAGCCGTCTGGGTTTGTTCTCGCTAGGCTGGTTCACGGCCATGCTCTTGCCCATGGTGCTTTCTATCGAGGCGCCCAACACACTCCGTGCGATTTGCATCATCCCGGTCGTCTGTCTCTGGTCAGCGGTGGTGTTGAGGGTGGTGGGGCTTGCGTTCCTCACACTCGCGGAGGATTGGCTGCCAGGTAGACGCTGGCTTATGGAACCCTTGCGCTGGAGTGGCTGGGGAATCGTACTTGTGATTACCGGGTGCTTCTGGTGGGGCGAGTACCACCTTTTCTTCCGCGACCAACTCCCCAAGAAAGACCCCTATATTCACTTTGATGCCAAGTTCGTGGACATGGCCAAGTTCGTGAACTCCCAACAAGGTAAATTTTATGCAGTCAGCGATGCTAATGGCCACAACTCACTGAAGCTGCTCAACAAAGAGGGCATCTGGAGGAATCATCTCTTCGTTCAACAGGAACTTCCCGCCCATGGCGCTCCCGATGAGGATGCTCTGTATATCGTCATGGAACCTCAGAACCGTCCCGATAAGATGACCTGGATCGAATGGCTTTATGGTCCCGATGTGACTGGGACAAATGCCACGGATCCGTGGGGCGATACCATCTTCCGGTGGTACCGGGTGCCCGTCGATATCAAGAACAAGCATCGTGGCTTCTCGATGGAGGTGACTGGGACTGATAAGGGAGAGCCCTTTAAAGCTACGGTAACTCAGCCGCTTCTCACCTTCGACCCAACCAGTTTGACTTTACCAGCCCCCTTTGAGGCCAAAGGTAAGGCCATGTGGGTCATCCCGGAGGGAAGGCAAGGCGGATACCGTTTCCGTGCCGAGACCCCGGATCGTTTCACCCTGTGGATTGACTCCGAGAAGATCCTGGAGGCGAGTCCCGGAGGTCCACCGGTCGAAGTGGCCAAGGATCTCTTTGCTGGGGCGCATCAGATCGAATTCACTTTTGCATCTCAAGAATACAAGGGGCGCACCTCTTTACTGCACTCCCCACCGGGAGGCGGAGATTGGCAGGAATTGGGTGGTGAGCAGTTCCATGACCGGGGTATGTTGCCGCATGGTCTGCGTATGACTTATTGGCATGGTGGACGCAAATGGGAGGGAAAACCGGAGTTTGTGTGGGTGGATCCCCTCATCAACTATCGTTGGAATCCTCCTTACAAATTCCCCTTGAGCATGGAATGGAAAGGTTTCCTCGAATGTCCCGTCGAGGGGAATTACACCATCGGAACTGAAGCCTGGGATTATGCCGTAGTCGAGATCGATGGAAAGAAGGTGCTGGAGACCGAGGGAGGAAAAGAACAGAAGAACCGTTTTCTGCATGTACCTGTTCAGCTAACCCAGGGCAAACACCCCATACGGATTCGGTATGGTGATGCGGTTGGTGGCGGAGAAGCACTCCGGCTGTATTGGCAGGTGCCAGGAAAACCACGGGAGATCATCCCCACTGAGGCTTTAAGTTATTGAACAAGTAAAACTTCCCCCACTGCTCCTCTCTCTCAAGGAGAAGGGGAGTAGGGGGGTGAGATCAAATAACCAGTCAGTTGGCGGCGGGCCGGTATTGGAGAGTCTGGAGTAAGTCTAGTCTCGCCAGGACATTGAAGACCTGTTCCTGGGCATCGGTCACGACAAATTCCGCCCCCAGGTGGACTACCTCGTTTCTCAGCGAAACCAACCCCGTGATCCCACTCGAATTGACATAGGTGATCCCCTGACAATTGAGGATGATACGTTTCCTCTTGGTCTCCCGCACCTGTTTGAGAACCGAGGTGTGCAGTTCTTTGTAGCCACTCCCCTTACTGAGATTCCCGCTTAAGTGGTAGATGACGGAATCTCCATCTTCTTCTAGGTGAAGGATCTTGATCAATTCACGTGAGCCCGACGAAGTAGTGGCGGATTCAGGACTCTCACCAACGGCTGGGAGAGAATCTGTTCCAGTTTTTTCTACCGGTTCGCCAGTTTTCTCCTGAGGACCCAGGCATTCACTCAAGATCTCCGTAAACCTTTTACGGGTGATGGATTTGGAAACGACATGCCGGAAGCCTGTTGCCCAAGCCTGCCGGATAATGCTCTCATCGCTGGAATCACAGAAGAGGATAAACACCGGGCGGGTGCCCTTCCCAAGAGTTTCGACAAAGCCCAGGGATTTGGCTGCGGTGAGTAATTCGATCCCACTCATCTCGCTCATGGACTGGCTGGCGAGGACGACATCGAAATGTTCCTTGGAGATTTTATAAAGGGCTTCGATGTAACCCGGTACGCAGGTTACGGAGAAATCTTCGAGTGGGACAAGTGATTCGAGAGCGGCTTTCGATGTTCCTCTCTCTTCCACGATCAAGATGGTGTATGTGGCCACAGATTCCTCTCCTCGCCGGGTCTCAAAGCCCATCAAGAAGAACCAGACTATTATGGCCAAAGGTGATCTCCCAAAGCAAGGAACTTTTATCCTGGTTCCTACATGGTCCAAATGAGCCGAAAAACCCAAAAGTGGACAGTTATCTGGCAGTGGGAAGACCCTACTGATCTGTATTCAAGCGGATATACTGGACCCCGTGAAACAGCGTGTTTGTCTTATCCTTGTCATGAGTATGTCTGGAGT
>CAYRBI010000031.1:40221-46728 GCA_964422415.1 uncultured bacterium
CCTGCCGGAACTCATGGCATGGAAGAACCGCTCGCGAGATCCCTTCGAGGTAGTTTTTCCGGAAAGCGGGTGTCCGGTCATTCTAGAGACAATCGGTATCGTCAAGGGAGCAGTACATCCCAAAGCGGCTCGAGCTTATTATGAGTTTGTGACCTCCATGACCAGCGTCAGCCAACTCGCGGGCGATCCCTATTTCCGGCTCCCGGTCCGTAAGGATATTCCACCGGAGTTGTTACCGGGATGGATGCGGACCCTGGAGTTTGTCACCGCGCCACTGGATTGGAATGTCTATCTGGCACGGATGGAGGAATGGCTTCAACGTTGGGATGAACAAGCGCGAGGTCAAGGAAGGAATCACTGATGTCTTATCTGCTTTCGTTTTCATCCCTGTTGTCATCCATCCGGGATCCGGTTCTAGAGGTGGATGTAGATTGCCGGATTCAATGGGCTAATCCCGCGGCGGAACTCCTTCTGGGGTGCGGCAATGAGCTGACCGGAACCAAACTATCCGATCTCATTGTCGATGACACATTCACCAATGAGCTGGCTGTGGAACTCCGTGGAATCAGTGAGGGTGAATTCACCTGTCAGCTCGATCTCAAAAGCCTGGATGGGTTCTCCTTGAATTGTGAAATCAGCCTGTTCCGTGAGGCCAACTGGCCCACCTTCTTGTTGGTGGTTCATCCCCTGGAGAAGGAGGGGCAGACCACCGAACGGCTGGCTTTGCAGGCGCTGCACCTGACCACCCGCCTTTCGACCGTGCAGGAAACGGTCCATCAGCTCAGCGTGGAACTGCTTGATAAGACGGTCCAACTAGCGGAGGAAATGGACAAGACCGAGGCAGTCCTCTCCAGCATGGGCGAGGGACTCCTGGTCATCGATGCGGGGGGCACCATCAGCCAGATCAACCAGACCGCCTGCCGTATCCTCGACCTGGGACCGGAAGATGTCTTGGGACAACCCCTGGAGGGAGGCCCACCGGGTAGTAAAATCTCTCGTATCGCGCAACTGCTTGGACGGAAGGAACCCGTTTTCGAAAAGGGTGAGACCGCCCGTCTCCGCCTGGATCTTCAGGAGAAGGTGGTGGAGCTCTCTCTCGCCCCCATTCAGCACAAACGAGAATCTCCCGAGGAGGGAGGGATTGTTCTCAATCTCCGGGATGTGACCCAACAGGCTGAACTGGACCGCCTGAAGAACGACCTGATCTCCATTGTTTCTCATGAAATCCGTTCGCCACTGGCCAATATCATCGGGTATATCGACCTGGTATTGACCGATCCCTCGCATACGATCCCCGAAGAGCAAGCAAATTTCCTCTCCGTGGCCAAGCGTAATGGAACCAAGCTGGCCACGTTGGTCGATGACATGCTGGACCTCTCGCGTCTGGAGGCTGGAAAGATCGAGATGAGTACCGGGGATGTAGACCTGGAATATTTAATCAACTTCACAGTTCTCTCCTTCCGCAATGAAGCTGAAAACCGGAAGATTGTGGTGAACAAGCGTATCATTGGAAAACCCCATGCCGCCGCGGATGTAGACCGCCTTCAGCAGGTACTCACCAACCTCCTCAGTAATGCCATCAAGTACACACGTGAGGGCGGCACGGTGGAAGTTTCAGGCGAATCCTGCGGGGATACTGTCATTTTACGGGTGATCGATAGCGGTATCGGGCTCCTCCCGGAGGATCAGGCCCGCTTGTTTCAACGTTTCTTCCGGGTGCGCAGCGCGGAGACCCGCAAGATCTCGGGGACTGGCTTGGGGCTATCTATTGCTAAGTCGATCGTGGATGCTCATGGGGGTCGTCTGACTGTTCAGAGTGAACACGGGAAAGGCAGCACCTTCTCGGTTATCTTGCCTGCCTGGCGGGGGTAAATCCTCAATGTTTCTTATCCTTCCAGTTGCTTCGGAGACCCCACTCGAGGAAACCCCACGGGTTACATATGGCCTGGTGGGAGTATTGTTCTCGGTATGGCTTTTTCTCACCATCCTCTGGGTGGGAGAGAACTTTGGTTATTTCCCCCCAGTGGGAACACAGGATGCGTGGGTTCGTCAGCTCGCTTATATCAGGGGTGAAAACCATCCCTGGACCTTTCTGACTAGCTCACTGGTTCATACAAATCCCATCCATCTGCTCTTCAATCTGATGTTTATCTGGCTTTTCGGGTGCTATGTTGAGGAACGGCTGGGATGGCGCCGTTATCTCCTACTACTGGCAGTTGGAGCGGTGGCGGGTGACCTGGCCTATTCGTGGGGGCTTTGGTTTTACAGGGAACCATCGGGAGCGATGTATCCCTTTATCGGGGCCTCGGGGATTGTGACCACCCTCTTTGGGGCGCAACTGATTCTTCTACCCTACCTCGAATTCCGGTTCCTGTTTGTCTGGCTGATTTACTGGATGTATCAGCCCGCAATTGACTCCATTACGCTCCCCGCCATGGCCTGTATCCCCATCTGGCTTTCTTTGAAGATGTTCGCTGCATATTGGATCGGAGATCTCTCCATGGCCAGCTACACCGCCTCTCTCGGGGGCTTTCTCTGGGGCATCACGGCTGGAGCAACGGTGCGTCTGCTACCCACGACACGGATTTTCGAACGTTCCCACCAGCGTCTCGTGGATATGCGTCAACAAAGGGAAACCAGATTGGATTACCGGAACTTTCAGTCGGCACTCAAGGGTGATGCTCCCAAGGCGGCCTTCGATATCTACAAGCGGGCTCGGAATTCCGAAAATCCCTTGCCCGTTACCATTGGTGAGATGATGGATCTAGCGAACCAACTCATGGTCTTGAGAGTGGATCTCGCCGCCGGGGCGGTCTACCGGGATGTTCTCCGGAGCAAGCCGGACGAGAATGTCTCTTTCGAAGCGTCATTACGCCTCGCGCGTATTTCACTGCACCGGTTGGGAGACATCCAGGAAGCCAAAGACCTTCTCAGAAACCTCCATGAAAGGTATAAGGAACACCGGCGTTACTATGAAGTGCTTGACCTGATCGAGCAGGTCAAGGAGATTGAGGGGAGGTCGTTTCAGGGAACCGGATGAGGATCGTTTTCGTTGGCCATAGCGGCATGCAATACCCCCATACCCGTGTCCGGTGCTATGGCTTCGCCAAGGTGCTTAAGGAGCGGGGGTTCGAGACCGAAGTCTTTTCTTTCAAAGATCACTTGGCGGAACACCGTAGCGAGGAGGATATGTATGCTCACCTGCGCGACCGGGACAAAATGAAGCTGGTGTTGCGCGCTACCTGGAAGTTGCTGCTCAAGCGCGCGGATTTTCTATATGTCCAGAAAGTCCACTTTCACTCCGCCGCCCCCTATCTCCTGCACCGTTTCGCGCGTGCGCGCTATATTCTGGATTACGACGATTACGATGTCCCGCTCTCTAATTTCTTCCATCAGGGGCGTTGGAACCGGCTCCTCTTCGGTTCACACAAGTGGGATGTCATCACGGAGAAGCTGGCGCGTCATGCAGCGGGGTGTGTGGTCAGCAGCCATGCGCTCGAAGACTACATGCGCCCGTTCAATCAGCGCGTGGTTCGGATCGAGACCGGGGTCGACACCCATGATTTCCATCCCCCCCGCGAAGAGCGTTCTCCTGGCGCGCCACTCACCTTCCTGTGGAATGGAATTGTCTGGGGAGATGAGATCTTCAACTGCGTCGTGATGGCCATCCAGGCCTTTGAGAAGGTCCATCGAGAGTTTCCCAACAGCCGCCTGATGATCGTGGGGGGTGGTTTCCACTGGCAGCGGTTGGTTGATTTCACCAAGTCCAACTATGACCATGTCCCCATCATCTTCCATGGCTGGTTTCCGCCGCAGGCCATGCCCAGCATCCTACGCGAGGTGGATGTGGGGATCCTGCCCTTTGCCGCTGACAACGAATGGGTCCGGAGCAAGTCTCCCACCAAGCTCTTCGAATACCTCGCCTCTGGGTTGGCGGTGGTGGCCTCTAATATCGGCGAGGTCGGCCATGTGATCCGTCATGGTGAGAATGGGTTGCTCGTAGACAACCTCGAGGGGATGGCCGGAGCGATGCTTTCCCTTACACGCGGCAACGAGCTACGTAAAACCATCTCGCACAATGCCCGGCAAACCGCTGTTGATCGTTATAGTATGGAGGTCCTTGGCGGCCGGTTGGCGGAGTTCTTCAAGCAGTATCAGCGGTAGGGTTTGCCGCGCACCACTCACGCCACATCTTCCGGTAGGCCTCCTCGACCGAGCGGGTGATCAGGACACTGTCCACCAGGCTGGAGGACTGAACCCGTTGACGCATTCCTAAACGTAACTGGCGTAACCGGTCACGGTCATGCGCCAGCTCCACCGCAATATGCACATATTCCTCCCGTGTATTGGCCACTAGCTCAGGCAGACCGAGACGGTTCAAGATGCTGGTTCCCACACGCCCGGCGTGACGTTCGCCAGCCAAGGTTACCACGGGTACACCCATCCAGACCGCCTCGTAGTTGGTGGTGGCGCCGTTGAACGGGAAGGTGTCGAGTCCAATGTCCACCTGGTTGTATGTTCCCAGATGTCCGATGGACTCCGGAACATAGGACAGATTCAGGATACGATCCTCGGAAATGCCCCATTGGGTGAAGCGGGCCGCGATCCTCTTCCGGGTTGGTTCATCTCCCATCTGTTTGCACTTGATCAGTAGCCGTGAGTTGGAGACCTCCCGTAAAATGGCCGCCCAGGTTTCAACCACTAGATCGTTGACCTTGGGCAGGTTGTTGAAAGAGGCGAACAGAATCCACCCCGTTTCATCTGAGGGCAGTTTTCCCGTGGGGGCGGGACAGTCCGCGGGGGGAAGGTACACTGAGAAACCATGCGGGAGCCGTACCAGTTTCTCGCTATGAAAGTGGTCGGAGACTCCCTCGGGATCCGTCCATCGATCGACTAGACGGTAATCCATATTGATCATTCCCGTGGTATTGGGATAGCCGATCCACGCCACCTGGACCGGGGCTACCCGCCGGGCAAAGAGGGTCAAGCGATTCTGTCCCGTGTGTCCTGTCAGGTCGACTAGAATGTCTGGTTGATCTTCCTTGAGGATATCCATCACTTCCAGATCGGCCATTCCCGAGATGTGTCTCCAGTGCTGGGTATACACCTTGATCTTTTCGGTCGTTGCATCGCACTGGGCGGCGTTCATGTAGCAGAAGGTTTCAAAATGCTCGCTATCATGAGCGGCGAGGACTGGTTCAATGAAGTAGGCCACGGAGTGTTTCCGGAAATCGGGAGAAACGTATCCGATGCGTAATTTTCTCTCCGGTTCGCGTGTGTTGGAAAAGGTGGGATGCCGTTTCAGGTGGGGAATCTCATACCGTTCTGACCAAGCACGGTGTTCGATGAGTTGCTCCGCGGGCGTCAGTCTGGGGGAATGTGTCAGAATAAAGAGCAAATTTGAGTAGGTATTAGAAAGATCCGGATTCAATGCCAACGCTTTGCGCAGAGCGGTCTCCGATTGATCAAGTTCTCCCAAGGCGAAATACACATTGCCCATCTCCGAATAGAGCCTGGGTTCTTCTGGTAGGACTGTTAACGATTCCTGTATGCAGTCCAGGGCATCGACAAACCGTGTCAAGAGCTCATAGGCACTGGTCAGAAAAGACCAAGCCCGGCTTTCGGTGGGATCGAACTCCAGCAGACGGCGCAATACCGGGATCATCTTGTCCGGCATTCCAATTCCGTGGAGCGCCAAGGCGAATTGGATATAGGATTCAGAGTGTTTGGGACGTAGCCGGATGGAACCGCGGAAACACTCGGCCGCATCTTTTAATTTGAGCTGCCGGAAGTGCACACGCCCGAGTTCGAACCAAGCCTCCGCGTATTGGGGACGGACCTTGAGAGCCTTCTTGTAAAGGATTTCCGCCTCATCATAATGCCGGAAGGCGAATTCCAGGAAAGCCAAGTTATAAAGTGCCTCGGGCATGTCCGGCTGAAGTTCAAGCGCTCGCTCTAGGCGTTGCCGGCCTTCTTGATGCCGGTTCAGGCAGTTCAAGGTATTCCCCAGGGTGTTGTAATAGGTCGCGCAATTGGGATTGATCTTCACTGCTTTACTGACCAGTTCGAAGGCTTTATCGAACTCGGACCGGTGGTGGTGGATGACTCCCAGAAGATGAAGTGCATCAGGATGTCTGGGATCGGTTTTGAGGATGCGCCGATAAAATGGCTCAGCCTCATTTTCCTTTCCAGCCTGGTGAAGTTTGAGCGCCTCCTGGAGCAGGGCTCCGGTGTCTTCTCCTTTGGAGACCGGTCTTCGCGTGGAAGGTTTTCCTTTGATTTTGGGTTTGGACATGACCAGGTAGACAGTGCCCTCTTGAGAAGTCATTCCCGCGCCAGCGGGTATCTGTGACTACACGGCTTTGAGCGATGGATTGTCAGTATCCCGCGCGCAACACTCCCGCCACATCTTCCGGTAGGCCTCCTCGACCGAGCGGGTGATCAGGACGCTATCCACCAGACTGGAGGATTGTACCCGTTGCCGCATCCCCATTCGCAAATGACGTA